>DAOUPU010000234.1 GCA_030625995.1 Flavobacteriaceae bacterium | reverse complement strand
AGTTCTTTTTTATATTTCCATTAAATAAATCCAAACCCTTTTAATTCAATTCGACAATAACTTTATTTATTTTCCCGGTAAACTTTGTTTCCTCAGGACCATAGCCAACTCCTTCTGCAACAGGTGTTTGGTTGTCAAGTCCAACATCAGCGGTTTCGTCTGCTGAGAATATATTAGGCTGTGTTCTCTCAATACGTCCATCCGCAACAGCTTTACCATCAAGGTAGATCGTCAATTCCCCTCCTTTACCGAGACCATCGCCATCATACACAAAATCAAATTTAACGGAAACAGATCCTTCCGGAAGTGCATCCGGACTAGAAATAACAAATCTTTCAAGTCCAAGGAAGTTGTAAGTGAATTCAGGTTTACCCTCTTTCATGTAAAGGGACCAACCGCCAAATCGTCCACCTTGAGAAAGAATAACACCATTAGCTCCTCCTTTAGGAATATTCAAAGTGGCTGTAATTGAAAATGATCTGTTCTTAATATTGATGAAAGTATTTTCCATCATTCCTTCCATGCCTTCGTATAATGTTAAGGATGTTCTTCCTTCCATTATATCAGGACGTCCTGCAATAGCTGGATTTGTTCTTTCAACCACGCGATCATCTATAGGAAGAGCATGGTATTTTTGTGCTTGCCACATAAACAGACTCTTCATTTCTTCTAATTTCTCAGGATATTTTTTAGCTAGGTTATTAGTCAAGCTAAAATCTTCTTTTGTATTGTAAAGATCCCAAACGTCTGTTTCCAGTGGAGGAAAGTCGGTCATTTCCCAAGGGGCTCTGTGAATTGTTCGAGCAAGCCATCCATTATAGTAAAGCGCCCGGTTTCCAAACATTTCAAAATATTGAATGGTGTGTCGTTCTGCAGCTTGAGCATTATTTAATGAATACGCAAAACTAGTACCTTCAATAGGTATTTGGGGCACACCATTTACAACCTTAGGTTCAGGCAGGCCTGCTACTTCCAAAACCGTAGGTGCAATATCAATCGCATGGGAAAATTGAGTGCGAATCCCATTTTTTTCCTTGATCCGATCCGGATAGTGCACAATCATTCCAGTACGAGTACCACCAAAATCTGATGCAACTTGCTTCGTCCACTTGAAAGGGGCATCAAAGGCAACAGCCCAGCCCGCAGCCATGTGTGGAAAAGTACTTTCATCACCCCAATTATCCATCAATGGCAGGAGGTCTTCTACTTTTTCTTCAACGAAATTGAAATACGTCATTTCGTTGTACATACCTACCATACCTCCTTCAGCACTAGTCCCGTTATCACCGGCAATAAATATAAACAGCGTATTGTTCAATTCGCCAATTTCTTCAATAGCATCCATTAATCTGCCCACTTCGTAATCCGTCATTTCCATAAAACCAGCAAATACTTCCGCCTGACGAGCGAATAATTTTCGTTCATTATCTGTTAACTTATCCCAATCCTTTATGTCTTCAGGTTTTGGGGCAAGATTTGTGTTTTCAGGGATAATTCCCATCTTTTTCATTTTCTTAACAGATTCTTCTCTTATGTCATCCCAGCCTTTATCAAACTTACCTTTATATTTATCAGACCATTCTTTGGAAACATGATGAGGGGCATGAACTGCGCCTGTGGCAAAATAAACAAAGAATGGCTTGTCAGGAGTCATTGACTGTTGTGCTTTCACCCAATTAATTGCCTGGTTCGTCATATCTGTTGTAAAATGATAGTTTTCCATTTTAGGAGGATTAACTTTTTTTAGTCCATCATAAATAAGTGGTGCCCATTGATCTGTTTCTCCACCTATAAAACCATAGAATTTATCAAAACCCTGGTGTACTGGCCAGCGGTCAAATGGTCCCGACACACTCGTTTCCCAAGCAGCGGTTTCATGCCATTTGCCAAATGCCGCGGTGCTGTAACCGTTCAGTCTAAGCATTTCTGCCAATGGTGCTACACTATTTGGAAGAGATCCAGTATTACCGGGATATGCTGTTGCGGTTTCCATAATAGAACCCGTATTGGCCGTATGATGATTTCTACCGGTTTTAATCGCCATTCTGGTTGGCGAACAAAGTGCTGTTGTATTGAAATTGTTATACCGCAGTCCATTGTTGGCCAACTTCTCCATTGTAGGTGTGTTGATAGGCCCACCAAAAGCTGTAGTAGCACCTAACCCAAGGTCATCAATTAAAACAATTACTACATTGGGAGCATTTTTGGGTGCCGTAACATTAAAGGGAGTCGGTGGTTTTGTATTCTGAACATCCAGTTCAGAATAGGTTTGAGGTTCTGGAGGCACAACCGGAAGTATTTCCCTGTTAAAAGTTTCCTGAGCAAATGAGTTTACGGATAGCATCATTATAAGAGCTAATGTGCTTAATAAAGTTTTTTTTGGTTTCATTGATTGATTATTTAATAATTAACAAATTCGTTTAATTCAACGGTATAAACTAACAAATATAAAAAGTAGAAATTTTTATAACTGATTAGTTTACACCTACAAGGTTTCAAAACCTTGCAGGATACAAATTAATTGTGACGCATATTTGGCAAAAACACCAATAAAATCATTATCTCTATAAGTGAGATGATTTTGAATTAAGTCTATAATACAGGTAGCTTATATCCCTTTCTGTATTCCCGATGCATATAAAGTTCCGCCTGCAGATCATCGACAAATTCTTCCGTTTTGGGATTCCATTTAATTGGTCTTCCCAGATCGTAGGCAATATTACCAAGTGTGCATACCGTACAAGACCGGTGACCGATTTCTACCGGAACAACAGGGTCTTTTCTTTTTCTTACGGCTTCAATAAAATTAACCTGATGAGGGATCTTGGTTTCATAGGGTCCCGAGTCCTTTTTTATTTTTGATTTAAATGCCGGGTCGGAGGCTTTAAAATGTCCTCTGGAGACTTCAAGCCATCCATCTTTACCCTCAAATTTTACGCCTTTTGTTTTCTTACTATCGAAAGGTTCCTCCGTCATGATCACCCCATTTGCATATTCATAGGTCAGAAAATTAAAATCTTTATATCCCGCAGGAGTGATCTTCACAGGACCACTTTTATCCATGCCAAGACCCCATTGCGCTATATCAAACATATGAGCTCCCCAATCGGTGGTAAAACCTCCGCCCATTTCCTTATACCATCTCCAGCCTCCCCAGATCTTTTCATTTTCTTCCGGGTTAAGAGATATTGGGGGGTTCAATTCATGATTATAATGTACATAAGGGTTTGGTCCCAGCCACAGATCCCAGTTAAGACCTTTTGGCATGATTTCTCTCGGAAGATCATAAGGTGTTGGAGGACCGCCAACATGGGCATATACTTTTTCTATTTCTCCTAACTTTCCATCCTGAACAAGTTTCACTGCGTGTTGGAAATTAGGATCTGATCTTTGCTGACTGCCAATACCCAGTATTCTGTTATTTTCTCTTACTGTTTTTCTGAGCACTTTACCTTCCTGGATCGTAAATGTCATCGGTTTTTCCAGATAAACATCTTTACCCGACTTCAATGCATCTATTGCAATC
>DAOUPU010000173.1 GCA_030625995.1 Flavobacteriaceae bacterium | reverse complement strand
GGAGGTGAACTTCTGTGATATGAAGTTTCCCGACTGTGACTTGGTAAACGCTAGTTTTGCCTTGCCGTTTTGCGAGCCACAACATTTTAAAGTGCTATGGAATAAAATCGTAGCATCAATCCGCCCCGGAGGCAGGTTTGCAGGTCAGTTCTTTGGAAGTAGAGATACCTGGGCATCACTTCCAAATCGGTCTCACCACTCTCGTAAAGAAGTTTTACAGTTACTGGAGGGCTTTGCGATAGAGATGATGAGGGAAGAAGAACGTGATGATCCGCCAGAGCTTAGGAAACCAAAACATTGGCAAATATTTCATCTAGTGGCGAGGAAACATTAACAATCGCAAGAAGATAAAATAACCTTACGCCTCTCTTTTGTTCTTTCTTGTTATTTATTAATTATAAGAGATTGTAAACTTAATAAACGAAATAGTTGTAAATTCAAGGGTTGTAGCCCACTTCAACTTCTTCATATTTAGAAAAGAAGTGCTGCGTAATTGGCTACTAATCTTATACTAAACGTTACAAACAATAAAAATAATTCCAACTCACTAAAATTATAAATTATGAAAACCTTTAATGTTCTACACAAGCTAATTTCCATTTTTATATTATCGATATTATTACAAACTGCAAACGCTCAAGATCGTAGGGAGCTTGGCAATATGATCCTGGAGGACATCCCTGAAATCCCTGCAGAGATAAAATCCAGAATACAGCAATATCAAAATACCCGATCCGCATCTTTCGCGGACTGGCTACCAAATAATGAAGGTATTTTATTATCCACCAGATTTGGAAATACAGTGCAATTACACACGGTAAAAAGTCCTGGCGGAGCAAGAAATCAAATAACCTATTTTGATGAGCCCGTCAGTAATGGAACTATTTGTCCTTCGCCAAATTATAATGGTTTTCTCTTTACAAAAGATATTGGTGGAAATGAGTTTGCCCAAATATACTGGTATAATATGAATACCCGAAATTCAGAAATGATCAGTGATGGAGAATCTCGAAATTTCGGAGTTCTTTGGTCAAATAAAGGAGAACGGTTTGCCTTTACGTCTTCAAGAAGGAATAAAAAAGATTTTGATATCTATATTTCTAATATCAAGTCCCCTAAGATTGCTACAATTAAGGTTGAACGGGGTGGCGGCTATTGGATTGCAACGGACTGGTCTCCGGACGATAGTAAAATTCTTGTCATTCAATATTTATCAAGCACAAAATCCAATTCTTATATTTTGGATCTAAAAACCAATGAACTTACCCAGATTAATGATAACGAAAGTGAAGCTGTATTCCTGGCAAGTGCTTGGGATAGAACAGGTGAAAATATTTATGCAACCACAAACCAAGGTAAAGAGTTCAATACCCTGGTTAAATACAATATTAAATCAAAAAAAATAGATTATATCACCGGGAATATTCCATGGGATATTGAAGAGGGCGCAATCAATAAGTCAAGAACAAAATCTGCATTTACAGTAAACGAAAATGGCTATAGTCAGTTGTATTTGATGGATCTGCCATTTAACAAATACTCAAAAGTTGAGAATTTACCCGTAGGACAAATTTACTCGATCTACTTTCATCCTACCCAGGAAAAATTGGCGATGGTAATAAATACAACTCAATCGCCCGGCGATATATATTCTCTTGATCTCAAAACAATGAAAACCGAAAGGTGGACAACAAGTGAAGTTGGAGGACTGGATACCAGCACATTTCCAAAACCTGAACTTATAAGCTATGACACTTATGATGAAATAGACGGAAAGAAAAGAAGCATTCCGGCCTTTATCTATAAACCACAAAATGCAGCTGGTCCACTTCCGATAATGATTTCCATCCATGGGGGTCCCGAAGGACAGCATATCCCCTATTTTTCTTCTTTCTATGCTTATTTAGCCAATGAAATGGGTATTGCGGTCATTGCTCCCAATGTTCGCGGATCTGCAGGATATGGTAAAACTTACCTTAAACTGGACAACGGCTTCAACCGAGAAAATTCGGTGAAAGACATTGGAAAACTAATAGAATGGATAGAGAAACAGCCTGAATTTGATAAAAACAGAATTGCTGTATTTGGCGGGTCCTATGGGGGATACATGGTTTTGTCCTCAATGTACAATTTCAACGACAAATTGAAATGTGGTGTTGATATAGTGGGAATAAGCAATTTTGTAACCTTCCTTGAAAACACTGAAGAATACAGGCGAGACCTTAGAAGGGCAGAATATGGTGATGAAAGAGATCCGAAAATGAGAGAATATTTACTTTCTATTTCACCAACAAACCATGTTGACAAAATAAAAAAACCTCTATTTGTTATACAGGGAGCAAACGATCCTCGAGTACCTATGACCGAAGCTGAACAAATGGTAAAATCAATTAGAGAAAATAATGGAACAGTCTGGTATATGCTTGCCAAAGATGAAGGTCATGGTTTTAGAAAGAAAGAAAACAGAGACCGTATGACAGAAGCTGTTGCGTTGTTTTTGAAAGAAAACTTGTTGGATGACTAGCCTATAAAAAGATACTAATCACAAAAAGTGGTGAATTAGGAATTGAGCCCTGATTATACGATATTCATCCTTTACATGTATCACTTATTAGTCAACTACTGCTTCAAGATGAAAGTTAGTTCGGTAAAGTTGAAGAAACCGACAAATATAAGATGGTTCCCGATTAGTAGATTTAAATGAAATACAGTGACAGCTTTAGAAAAATATTATTTAAATAAATGAATAATGAAAAGAATATTTGTACGTATAACTATTTTAATTTTTTTTAGTTACAACCTAAATGCTCAGGATCAATCAGATGAAAAGCTTCTTCAAATTCAGAGTAGATGGGCAAGTGATGTAACTTCAGAAAACGTCCTAAACGAGTATCCTCGTCCACAGATGATTAGAAATGAATGGCTAAATCTTAACGGGTTATGGGATTACACCGTTTTAGAAGAGGGCATTACGCCAACTGCTTATGAAGGTAAAATTCTGGTACCTTTTCCGATTGAATCTAAACTGTCAAGAGTTCAAAAAAGAATATCAGAAAAAGACATTTTGTGGTACCACCATACTTTTGAAATTCCATCTTCTTGGAACGGACAAGATGTTTTACTTCATTTTGGAGCAGTAGACTGGGAAGCCACTGTTTATATCAACGGGCAGAAAATAGGAAAACATCAGGGAGGGTACGACCCTTTTTCTTTTAATATTACCCGGGCACTCAACAAATCAGAAATACAGGAAATAGTGGTCGAAGTTTGGGATCCTTCAAGTGATGGCTCACAACCCATAGGAAAGCAAAAAAGTGTTCCTGAAGGTATTTTTTATACTCCTGTTTCCGGAATATGGCAAACCGTTTGGTTAGAACCCGTACCAAGCCAATCAATAGTTTCCATTAAAATGACTCCCGATATTGATAAGGAAGAAATTTCATTGATAGTAAAAACCAACAATTCATATTCAAAAAAAGACTGCTTGACAATTAAGGTATTCGATGGCAATAAGGAGGTAGCCAGTTTAAAAGGGACTTTTGGAGAAGTTTTAAATTTGAGTATAAAAAATTCAAAACTTTGGTCTCCTACAACCCCTTATCTATACGATTTGAGAGTAACATTCAAACAAAACAACAAAGTTATCGATGAGGTAAAAAGTTATTTTGCAATGCGTAAAATATCTCTGGGAACAGATAAAAATGGATACCATCGTTTAAAACTAAATAACGAATTTCTTTTTCAGTTTGGCACACTGGATCAAGGTTGGTGGCCGGATGGCTTGTATACGGCACCAAGTGATGAAGCCCTTAAATTTGACATAGAAACCACTAAAAAATTAGGCTTTAATACCATTAGAAAACATGTAAAGGTAGAACCTGCTCGCTGGTATTATCACTGTGATAAAATAGGAATGTTGGTTTGGCAGGACATGCCCAATGGTGATGGCCTTGGAAAATGGAGAGGCCCTTCAGGGTACGATGAGATAGAAAGCAGCAGAAAATCGCAATCTGCACATCAATATAGAAAAGAATGGAAAGCTATAATAGATGCTAATTACAATAAACCATCCATTGTAATTTGGGTTCCATTCAATGAGGCCTGGGGTCAATTTGATACGAAAAACATAATAAATTGGACTATGGATTATGACAAATCTCGGTTAGTAGATGGTCCCAGCGGTGGTAATTTTTTTGCAACAGGTCATATGATCGACACACATATTTATCCGGGACCAGGTATGCCGGATACAAATTTGCACGCCCCTGCTATGTTTAAAGACAGAGCCATGGTATTAGGTGAATTTGGCGGCTTGGGTTTGCCAATTAAAGGACATTTATGGCAAAAGGATAAAAACTGGGGTTATAGAAATATTAAGGACAAAGAAAGGTTGTTCAAAGCTTATTCAGAATTAATATTTAAAATTCCTGCTTTGATTAAAAAAGGCCTGGCGGCAGCCATCTATACTCAAACGACTGATGTCGAAGGAGAGGTAAATGGCTTAATGACCTATGATAGAGAAATTATAAAAATGAATATAAAAGACACTTACGAAGTAAATTCCAAATTATATATGGTGAATTTTGATTAATTATTCTGACGGAGTGATCTTTGGTTTAAGACTGTTTTTTTATATATCAATTTTTGCTGTTGGTAGTAATAATGATTAGCCAACAATATTTTAGAATATTTTTTTATAATAAGCTCAAAATTAGTACCTTTAATAAATTTAGTTACATACTTAAATAGTATCCATTACTTTTCCTGTATATAACGATGTGAACGCTGTTTGATATATTATATTTTACTGTATGAAGTTGAATAAATTAATATCAGAACTTAAACGTAGGCATGTTTTTAAATCTACTATTGCCTACCTGGCAATTTCATGGGTTATTGTTCAAATTGCATCCATAGTTTTACCTACCTTCGATGCCCCCGATTATACGCTTAAAGCCTTGTTTATTATTTTGTCTATTGGACTTGTTTTCTGGGTTGGTTTTTCATGGATCTATGATCTTACTCCTGATGGACTTCAAAAAACTGACGATATCGTTGAGGATGAGGAAACTGTTAAATTAGCCAATCAGCGTTTGAATAAAATCATCGCTGCTTCCCTGGTATTTGCTGTTATATTACTTGTTTTGGGTAGTTTTTGGGCAGGTTCTAGTTGGAATGATGTTCCCATACCTGAATCCAAGAAAGTTGCCATTATTCCATTTGTTCAACAGGTAGATGGTCTTGAAGAAGCAGGTGAAGAAGAGGAATATTTTAAGATCGGAATGACCGATGCGCTAATAAATGAACTATCCAAAGTAGATCAATTAATCGTAATAAAGCAGTCTTCTACTCAAGTTTTAACTTCCGGTTTTAATCCTA
>DAOUPU010000127.1 GCA_030625995.1 Flavobacteriaceae bacterium | reverse complement strand
CAATAATACCCCGGGAGAATTATCGTGTCTTGTAAGGATCACTTTTTTTCCTAAAGCCAACTTCAATTCAACGCCATCCATTTCTAATAAATAGACTCCATCTCTATAATAATTGGGCAAAACAGCATCATCTCTATAAGTCAATGAAGTAAATAACCCTACGTCCGTACCGTTAATAAATTCTATGGCATTTTTTATATTACCATTCTCGCTCTCGAGGGTAAGAAATGCAACTGCTGTACCATCATTATTGGATTTTAATCTTGCAGTTTCCACGTTGATCCCTTCTGATGCCAGCGTATTAAAAAGAGAAGATATTACTCCGGGTTCATCCAGATGCTCAGAAAAGAGACCTTTTACTTTATCATTAGATGGAATTGGGGTCTCATTGGAAATAGTAATAGACTTATCAGATTTTCTAATTCTTATAGCATTATAGTCCCCCATACCAGTGGCATTTTTATAGATATCAACGAACTCGGAGTAACTTCCTCCAAAAGAAAAATCAGGAATTATTCTTCTCTGTTTGGGTGTTAACCTTTGATTGAGCATCTCAATACCTTTATTTAAAACAGTATATTTAACTTTCAGGTCATGATCATCAAAGATGGTTCTCTTCTCCGGAATTAATTTAGAATAACTTACGTAATTCTGGTATCCTGCTTCGTAAATATACTCCAGACTCTCTTTAAAATTAAGCCCATAATATCTAACATGATGTGTGTCTGTACCTAAACAAACAGGAATTTGAAGTTCGTTTGCTCTACGTAAAATATTTTGGATGGGATATACCCCTACTCCTTTGAATTTACCGGCCATATTAACATCCAAAGACAAATTTCGATCCGCAATTACTTCTAAAAGTGTGCGAAATTTATTAGCTAAGGGGTGTGAACTATTTTCAAAATTTACTAGCGCTTCCGGCATTTCTACATTTAACTTTGGAAGGTCAATATGTCCAATTATCTGTATCATATCTCCGAAACATTCAATCATTTGAATCAATTCATTGAAATACCCGTCCCAATATGCTTCCAAACTGCCACGAATTTTCAAAAGCTCATCTGCTTCCTCTTTCGAACCGTCATAAGGTAAACCTTCAGGAGCAAAATGTACAGAACCTATAACAAAATCGGCATCTTCAGCCTGAAATATTTTTGATCGACTCCACTGTAATCCCAGATCGTCTCCCATCCATTCTAACTCAACTCCATATTTTATATTGATCCGATCTCCATATTTTTGACGAAGATTGGCTATTCTTTTTGGATAGTTCAAATAAGATTGATTACCACGAATAAACTTAACATTGGTATCCCTTTCCGCAATGTATCGAAAGCTTGTTAATCGTGGAGAGTGAATAATAAAAGTAATGCTGGGGTGTTTTGCTCTAATTGCTTTGTCAACAATATCTTCTAATCTATCAATCCCATGTTTGACATGATCCTGCTCCGTACCAGCATGAATACCATGTGTTTCCCAAATAAAATCATTGATTTTTTTCATTGAACTAATATTACTTCTACATTTTAGTGAAGTGCAAACTTAACAATTGCATTTTGAATTTTATAGTGAATTTTTGACAATTTTGGCAATAGTTTAATTAAAGCACATTACATTAAAATATTCCAATTAAATTGATCTTATCTCTTAATTTATGGGTATCAAAAATGTCTGCTTATGGCGCAAAATCATCTCTCAAAATAAACTACCTCGACGCAAGCATACGGGGTATTAAATGGAGTTTGCTACGCAAATATATTGATTTTCCGACCCAGAGGGTCGGGGAATTAAACCTTAACTTCTCGTCCGCCGAAGCGAACGCGAAGGAGGATTAATTGTGATCAGGAGAAAAATTGAATTATATATGAGAATCACAAATAAATAAAACAGGGACATCAACCAAAATGACTAATATTCCCTCCTTTATTATACAAATCCTTAAATGCAATTCTTAATAATTCATTGGTACTTCAATAAATAAAATTTCAGAATCCTGACCTGCTTTTATTTTAAAATCGGTTGTTTCGGAAATGCCTACTGCATCTCTTCCTTCTAATTTTTTATTGGAAATAACAATATCTCCTGAGATAAGCATAACATAAACTCCGTGATCTTTTGATTTTAATTCGTACATAAAATCCTTATTATCACTAAGGTCAATTCTTGATATTCTGGCATCCTGATGAATTTTTAAACTTCCATTATCTACCTCATTATAAGAAGAAACTAAGGTTTGTAATCTATCCCTTCTATCCAAAGGATCAAATTTCATTTGATCATAGGCCGGTTCCACCCCTTGTTCTTCTGGAATGATCCATATTTGAAATAAATTAATAAACTCTGTTAATGAATTATTTTGTTCCGAGTGCATGATCCCGGTCCCTGCCGACATCACCTGTACTTCTCCTGTCTCAATGGGTATCCATTTTTCACTCATAGAATCCTTATGTTTCAAAGCTCCTTGTAACGGAATTGTTATAATTTCCATATTATCATGTGGGTGCGTTGAAAAACCCATATTGGCTTGTATCACATCATCATTAAGTACACGCAATGCACCAAAATTTGTTCTCCCCGGATTATAATAATTGGCAAAACTAAAAGAATGATTGGCCTGTAGCCAACCGTGATTTGCATAACCTCTGTCTGATGCTTTGTATTCTATTACTTTCATGATTTTAATTTTTTTTATTTATCCTGACTCTTTTTTCTTTTTCTCGCAGATTTCACTGATAAATGTAATGTAACTTTAGAATGTCTAATCCATAGTTCAATCGTTCATTGAAGTACAACTTTTCTCTTTTTTCTTTTATCTTTTCTCTTTTCTCTTTTATCTTTTCTCTGTTCTCTTTTCTCCAAACAGATCATCTAATTTTATCCAAGAGCTTATTCAATGTTTTAGCTTCCTTTTCTGAAAGTGAGTTCGTATAATCATCCAGTTCTTTAAGGTTTATTTTTCCCAGAAGGTCTAATCCATCTTTCGATATTTCAATATATACTACTCTTCGATCACTTTCACACCTCACCCTATTGATCAATTTCTTGTCACAAAGCTTATCCATTAACCTTGTTGAATTAGGAGATTTTTGAATCATTCGTTTCTTTATGGTATTAACGGTAATTTCCTTTCCGGCTCCTCTCAATATCCTCAAAATATTATATTGTTGTTCTGATATATTATACGGCTTCAAAATTTTGTTGGCAATATTGTCTAAAAAAGCAGAGGTATATTTTATATTGATAAGTGCCTTCACCCATTCGTTATCAAATTTTGAATTAATTTCTTTCCCCAGATCTCCCATTCCTACAGTGCTTTTTCAAAGTTATTGACTTGTCCGATTAAATTTGCTTTTAATTTCGAATTGACAATATCACCATTTTGAAAATTATCATGGAATGAAGGAAACGTCATACTTCCAATAATCTTTCCTCCGCTGTGAGGAAATCTACTTAAAGCCAGTTCCATCACGGATTGACCTCCTCTTCCTCCCGGGGAAGTGCTCAATAATAACATTGGTTTATTCCGCCAGACTTTTCCATCAATTCTCGAAAGCCAATCAAAAGAATTTTTAAAAGTCGCAGAATAAGCTCCGTTGTGCTCAGCTAAAGAAATAATAAATCCATCGACCTTATCTATTATACTGTTAAATTCAATAGTAGCCTTTGGAAAGCCTTTCTCATTTTCAATATCTACAGAAAATAATGGCATTTCATAATCGTTTAGGTCTATTTTTATCAGATTTACATTTTTAAGTAGATCTCCCGCATATTCAGCTAATTTTTTATTAATTGAATTTCTGCTCGTGCTAGCCCCAATTGTCATAATGTTCTTCATGCCGACTCTAATTGTAAGTTATTGATCTTATTATTATAAACATAAGAAACCACTAATAATATGATTGCCAGTAAGGCTGCCATCTGTTCTCCATCTCCCACCATGATATGTGCAAAAAATGCCAGAATAAACTCAAAAAATAATCCTGCATATGCCAATTCTTTAATTCTAGTTTCTTTTTGTGTAAGCAGTGCAATAACTGCTGAAATTTTCAACACCACCAATGGGTATATCAAATAAGTCGGATACCCAAACTCCATAAATAGTTGTTGTATCATTTCATTCTGAAATATATACATCCCCGCTGACATTAAAAGCATTGCACTAAGTAATCCAGTTGCTCCCCAATAAATTATTTTTTTTGTTTTCATCTGTTTGTAGTTTTTGTTTTTTATATTAAATTCTCTGCAAATATATAAAAATTAATTTATATCTACCATGGTATATATTATCATGGTATATTTTTAACAAACTTTAACATTCATTTTGTATTTTAGCCTTTGAAAAAACTAGCTAATGGATATCAGTTTCAATAAAAACGACGATCATAATAAACTACTACTCACTGCTCTGAACAAAAAGTTTTATCAAGTTTGCAAAGGCGGCGGAGAGGAAAAAATCAAGAAACACCATCAGAAAGGTAAGATGACTGCCAGAGAGCGAATAGCATTTCTTCTGGATAAAAAAACGGAATCTATCGAAATTGGTGCTTTTGCAGGTGATGAGATGTATATAGAACATGGAGGATGTCCTTCTGGAGGAGTTGTGGTGGTAATGGGGTACATTTCTAATAAACAATGTATTGTAGTTGCTAATGATGCAACAGTGAAAGCCGGAGCCTGGTTTCCCATAACAGGAAAGAAAAACCTGAGAGCACAGGAAATTGCCATTGAAAATAATTTACCCATAATTTATCTGGTCGATAGTGCCGGCGTTTATCTACCCATGCAGGACGAAATTTTTCCGGACAAAGAACATTTCGGAAGAATATTTAGAAACAATGCCATAATGAGTAGTAAGGGAATTACGCAAATAGCTGCCGTTATGGGAAGCTGTGTAGCTGGTGGTGCCTACTTACCCATTATGAGCGATGAATCGATAATTGTTGACAAAACAGGAAGTATATTTCTTGCCGGAAGTTATCTGGTAAAGGCAGCAATTGGTGAAACTATTGACAATGAGACATTGGGTGGAGCAATAACCCATACAGAAATTTCCGGGGTTTGTGATTACAATGCTGCCAACGATAAAGACGCTTTAAATAAAATAAAGAACATACTTGATAAGATTGGTGATTTTCAAGAAGCCGGTTTCAACAGAATTAAAGCGATCCAGCCTAAAGAAAATCAAGAAGAGATATATGGTATAGTACCATTGGCACGGACTGAGCAATACGATATGAAAAAAATCATTAAACGGTTGGTAGATAATTCTGAGATAGAAGAATACAAGGCCAATTATGGTAAAACCCTAATTTGCGGTTACGCCAGAATTGACGGGTGGTCAGTTGGCATCGTGGCAAATCAAAGAAAAATAGTGAAAAATGCCAAGGGGGAAATGCAGTTTGGAGGGGTTATATACTCTGATTCGGCCGATAAAGCTACTCGGTTTATGGCAAATTGCAATCAAAAAAAGATACCCTTACTATTTTTACAGGATGTTACCGGTTTTATGGTTGGCAGCAAGGCCGAGCATGGAGGCATTATAAAAGACGGAGCTAAAATGGTGAATGCCGTTAGCAATTCGGTGGTGCCAAAATTTACAGTAATTGTTGGTAACTCCTATGGAGCAGGTAATTATGCCATGTGCGGTAAAGCCTATGACCCAAGACTGATCATTGCATGGCCTTCAGCAGAATTAGCTGTTATGGGAGGAATGCAAGCGGCAAAGGTTTTACTTCAAATTGAAACAGCTTCTCTAAAAAAACAAGGACAAAAAATCACTAAGAAAAAAGAAGAAGAAATTCTGGAAAATATTACCAACAGGTATAAGAGCCAAACTTCTCCATATTATGCGGCTGCACGATTATGGACAGATGCTATAATTGACCCTCTGGATACAAGAAAATGGATCTCTATGGGAATAGAGGCCGCCAATCATTCACCGATCGAGGAAAAATTTAATTTAGGTATAATACAGGTTTAATATATTGTGAAAACATATGCTAATATTTACATTTGCAATCCGACCACTATTATTTAATAGATAGAATCCTTAAAAATTCAATTACACCCAAAGAAGTGACTAAATCAAGATGTTACCTATGACCAATTTAAATTATCGCAGATATATGACATTTAAATTTTTCCCTCTCCTACTCTTTTGTACAGTAACTAGCTTCTCTCAGCAAAAAAAGGCAACGTTATATTCAAAAGGTAGTACCGAACTACTGGGTTTTGCAAAAATTAATTATTATGACGATGAGATAAAATTCAGACATGACAAAAATTCAATTGATCCGGTAAACAAAAAATAATAAATAAATGGGAAGAGCATTCGAGTTTAGAAAAGCGAGAAAGATGAAGCGGTGGTCAGCTATGGCCAAAACTTTTACAAGGATTGGAAAAGATATTGTTATGGCCGTAAAAGAAGGTGGTCCCAATCCGGAAACCAATTCACGATTAAGAGCGGTAATGCAAAATGCAAAATCTGCAAATATGCCCAAGGACAATGTGGACCGGGCGATCAAGAAAGCCAGTGACAAGGATACTGCTAATTATAAAGAAGTTCTCTTTGAGGGCTATGCACCACACGGGATAGCCGTTATAATAGAAACCGCTACGGATAATAACAACAGAACTGTTGCCAACGTAAGAGCAGCGTTTAACAAATGTGATGGTACCTTTGGCACTTCAGGATCTGTTATTTTTATGTTCGATCACACCTGTAATTTTAGAGTAAAAAAGGAGGATATAGATATGGACCTGGAAGAATTTGAGCTGGAACTGATCGACTTTGATGTTGAAGAAGTGTTTGAAGATGAGGATGGTATCTTAATTTATGCGCCCTTTGAGCAATTTGGGGCTATTCAAAATTACTTGGAGGAAAAGAGCATTGAAATTTTGTCGTCTGGCTTCGAAAGTATTCCCACAACGACAAAAAAATTGATGGAGGAATAGCAAGCCGATGTTGAGAAGTTATTAGAAAAATTAGAAGAAGATGATGATGTGCAAAATGTGTATCACGCTTTGGAAATGGGCTAATTTGATGTTTGGCGATAGTTGTTGGTTGTTGGAGGATTATGTGGTGGGTGTAGTGGGATCCTCAATTGAACATCTCAACAGTTAAACGGTTAAACAGTTAAACAGTTAAACAAAATGCCCAAAACCTGATATCTGACACAAAAATACCAGATACCGAA
>DAOUPU010000226.1 GCA_030625995.1 Flavobacteriaceae bacterium | reverse complement strand
ATGAGGATCTTTGTTTAATTTTTTAGCAGCAATTAGAAAAACTTCCGGATCCGGTTTGGCAGAACTTACGTCATTGCCATCTACTATAGCGTCAAAAAGATCATAAAGACCTAATATCCTTAATATTAATCTGGCATTTTTACTTGCTGAACCTAATGAAAACGGTATTTCATTTTCCTTTAAATACTGTAATATTTTTTCAATTCCAGGGAGAATTTCATCCTGCCCCATCTTTGCTATATAGCCTAGATATTGTTCGTTTTTTTCTTTTAACAGTTCCTCTTTGCGCTCATTACTTAACTTAACTTTACCAATATTAAGTAATATTTCTAAAGAGGCAACTCTACTTACTCCTTTTAAATCTTCGTTTTGTTCTTCGGTAAATTCAAATCCCAGTTCATTGGCCAATTCTTTCCATGCTAAATAGTGGAATTTTGCGGTATCCACTATCACCCCATCCAAATCAAATATGAAGGCCTTTTTTGTCATTATTCACTTGTTATAATTTCATCATCAACATCTTTAACTTTTGAAACCAGCATTGCGGCAATTAAAAACGAAACACCACTTGTTACCAGGGCATAGATCGGATCGCCACCATAAAGGTACTTAACCACCGGCCCTCCAATTAAAGCATTTATTATTTGCGGTATTACTATAAAAAAATTGAAGATTCCCATATAAACTCCCATTTTTCTGGGTGGAATAGAACCGGCTAAAATGGCATAAGGCATGGCCAAAATACTTGCCCAGGCAATACCAACTCCTAACATAGATAGTATTAGCCAATTTTCATTTGGGGCAAAATAAATGGATATCAGGCCAATACCTCCTATAACGAGAGAAATAGCATGAGTTCTTTTACGTCCTAATTTCTTGGCTACAGCAGGTAAGAAAAACGCATAAATGGCGGACATCGCATTATAAATACCAAATAGAATTCCAACCCAATCACCGGCATTTTGATATTCACTGCTATGAGTATCTTCCAGAGATAGACCATATACGTGATGCGCAATCGCAGGAGTTGTAAATACCCACATACCAAAAAGACCAAACCATGAGAAAAACTGTACCCAACTGAGTTGTCTCATTGTCGCAGGCATATTTTTAAAGTCTGTAAAAATATTTAAAAGACTAGATTCTTCTACATTTTCTTCGGCTTCATAATTATTTATTAATGCCATCTCCTCCGGTGAGTATTCTTTTGTTGTAAATACAGTAATCAGGATACTAATAATTAGTACTATGGCGCCAATAATAAAGGAAAGCATTAAACTAAATGGCACTTTTCCAGGTTCCGCAGTATTTGCAATTCCAAACCAATTCGTTAATACATAGGGTAACCAGGACCCTATAACCGCACCTATACCAATTAAAATAGTCTGAACACTAAAGCCCAAGGTTCTCTGGTCACTAGGTAAAACATCTGCAACCAATGCCCTGAATGGTTCCATGGCAATATTAAACGAAGCGTCCATGATCATTAACATACCAGCACCTACCCAAAGAGCAGGCATAAAGGCAGTAAACATATCTGCATTTGGCATTAATACCAATCCAAAGGAAGCCAGGACTGCTCCTGTTAAAAAGAACGGCCGTCTTCGTCCGAGTTTCGTCCAGGTTCTATCGCTATAGTAACCCACTATGGGTTGAACGATCAATCCTGTTAATGGTGCAACTATCCAAAACCATGATAATTCATGAATATCAGCACCAAAAATTTGTAATACCCTGCTGGCATTTGCATTTTGGAGAGCAAAACCCATTTGAATTCCGAGAAATCCAAAACTGAGATTCCAAATTTCCCAGAAACTAAGACGTCTTTTTTCCATACTGTTCTATTAATTTTATCTACTTCCATAAACAGAAGTAGAAATTGAAAATAAATAATTTTTTGAACGCAGGAATAACCCAACGTTCTTACATAAAAAAATAAAAATATTCTGATGGATAAGAAGAAAATTTCTTATCACAATTTTGTGAAGTCTAAAAAATTAGCAAGTGTGAAATAATTACTAAATCTGTGACAAATATATATATTTTATTTAAAAATACTATTAATTTGTTTTTTTCGTTGATTCTCTGATTACGATATCAGTACTAATAATATTTGTTTGGTATTGATAATCAGTATCTTGCTGATTAAGTTCTTCCAATAAAATTTCCATAGATTTTTCGCCCATTGTAAAACCATGTTGGGCGACCGTAGTTAATTGGGGGGAAGAAAACTGGGAGATCAGACCATCTGTAAACCCCATTATCGCTATGTCATTTGGAACATTTAAACCCTTGTTTTTCGCAATCTTTACAGCCGTTGCAGCATAAATTTCATTGACAGCAAAAATTCCATCAGGGCAATTGCTTTTTCTAAATATTTCTTTGATCTGATCTGCTATATCGTGATCTTCAATTACCTTGACAATTAAGCTTTCATCAACTAGCATATTGTTGTCTGTCAGAGCTTTGATATAACCCTCCAATCTGATATTGCCAACCGTAACATGATTAGGAGTTGTTAAAATTGCTATTTTTTTGCAGCCAATATCTATTAAATGCTGTGCTGCTATATATCCACCTCCAAAATCATCAACCAATACTTTATTACATTGAATCTCATCGATCTTTCTATCAAACAAGACCAGGGGAATGCCGTTATTTATCAATTCCTTAAAATGGGTATAATCTCCCTTCTCTTCTGTTTGTTTGGCTACCGACACTATGATCCCGTCAACAACGCCACTGGCCAGCATATCCATATTAAGAACCTCTTTTTCATAGGATTCATTAGATAAGCAAATCATCACATTATAACCTTTTTCATTTGCAATATGTTCTATTCCACTGATGACTTTAGAAAAAAAGTGATGTACAATTTGAGGAATTATTACACCAATTGTTTTTGTTTTTTGATTGCGTAGGTTCAGTGCTAAGCTATTTGGCTTATAATGATAATATTTAGCGAAGGCTTGAATTCTTTCTTTCACCTCCTCACTAATTTCATGACTGTCTTTTAGTGCTTTTGAGACCGTAGAAATGGATACATCAAATCCCTTTGCTATTTTTTTTAGTGTAATCTTAGCCTTCATTAATAAAAATATTTATGGCCGGGGGAAATTTTAAGTCCTAAAGATAATACATTTCACATTATTTGAAATTGCGAAAAATAAAATAATAGACCTAAAAATTCAGTAATATTCAATGGAAAGTTAAATAATTGAATATTACGCAAACGTTTTCGCTAAAAAAGTTATTAACACGAAATCGTTTTCGTGATTTTTTAGTTTGTTTATGATAGTGTTAAGCTTATGTTAATTTATACATTCGTTTCGTGAAATATAAAAAAACAGCAAGTTTTTATTTAAAATTAATCTTCAAAATTAAATTTATTTTATGAAACAAATAAGACAATTAGTCTTTGGGATTTTATTTCTTATTCCTCTTTTAATGTCATCACAAGAGATTATTAAGGGTAAGGTAATAGATGCCACAGGAATGGAACTACCCGGAGTTAGTGTTGTAGTCAAAGGCACTAATAAAGGAACTGCCACAGATTTTGATGGCAAATTTGAATTGAGCATCGATGATGCTAATGCTATTATAACATTTTCTTTCATTGGTTATGAACCACAAGAAGTTGCTGCTACGGCAGAAATGAATATTGTAATGGAAGAATCATCCGAAAGTTTGGATGAAGTTATTATTATTGGATATGGGCAAACCACTAAGAAAGATGCAACCGGATCAGTTGAAAAGGTAGGTGTTGAAGAATTTAATGGTGGAGCTATTCTATCACCCGAACAATTAATTGCCGGTAAAACAGCAGGTGTAAATGTAATTC
>DAOUPU010000163.1 GCA_030625995.1 Flavobacteriaceae bacterium | reverse complement strand
CCCGGAGAATAAAAAGAAGATCATGGATATTTTGTTTGCCGCTGTAGAGAAATATAATACAACCTTGATAACTGTGACACATGATCATGATATGCTTAAGGGCTTTGAAAAAATAATTGATTTTAAAGATCTTCAAAAGGTATAGAGAATGAACCATCCATAAAAAAATATTGATACCAATGAAATAATCATATGGATGCTACATGTGTCCGATAAAAAACAATAAATATGAACACATGAAAGAAAGCTTTTATCTCGCAATTAAGTATTTAGTGTTCTATAAATTTAGAACCTTAGTGTTGGTTTTGTCCATTGGATTGATCCTGTTTTTACCAATTGGCCTGCAAAGATTGATCGCGGAAAGTGAGCAGCAGATGCTTTTGCGCGCAGATGCAACACCACTGGTGATAGGCGCCAAGGGGAGTTCTACAGATTTGGTGATCAATACTTTATATTTTGAGCAAGAGGAAATAGAGCCGATAAAACTCTTAAAAGTGGAAGAGTTAAATAGTACAGAATTGGGGTATGGCATTCCAATTTTATCGGTATTTAAAACGCGTGGATTTCCAATTGTAGGAACAGATCTGGATTACTTTTCCTTTAGAAATTTGATCTTAAGTAAGGGTAGAAATTTACAATACGTTGGCGACTGTGTACTGGGAAGTGAAGTGTCAAAAAAATTAGGTCTTTCTGTAGGAGATGCGATGGTATCCTCGCCGGAAAACTTTATTGATCTTGCTGGAGTATACCCTCTAAAAATGAGGATAGTTGGCGTGCTGCAGGTATCGAATACGCCGGATGATATAGCGGTATTTACAGATCTAAAAACGAATTGGATCATTATGGGGCTGGGTCATGGTCATCAGGATCTGCAAAAAATTGAGGATCCCACGCTAATATTAAAACGTGATAGCAGCAGCGTTACGGCGAGTTCAAAAGTATTTATGTTTAATGAAATAAATGCAGAAAATTTAGATACTTTTCACTTTCATGGATCATTGGAAGAATACCCTATTACTTCTATCTTGTTCGTTCCTAATGATGTTAAATCGGCAACCATATTAAGAGGAAGGTTTGGGGCAAAAGAGATGGAAGAACAAATAGCTGTTCCGTCTGCTGTGGTAGAAAATCTTCTGCAAACCATATTTAGGATCAAGCGCATATTTAATATGGTTTTTACTTTAGTGGGAATAGCTACTTTGATCATTATTGGTCTTATAGTGGTGCTTACTTTGAGATTGCGTAAAGAGGAGCTTTTCACCATGTTTACCATTGGATCCAGCAGGTACAAAACGGTTGAAATTATTGGATTTGAATTGATGATGATGATCGTTTTAAGTGGTTTGATAGCATCTGTTCTGTATGGAATTACAGGATTTTTTATTGAAGATTTTATCCGACAATTTATTATTTAATTAGCTAACAATGAATAGAATAGTAGCAATATTTATTATAATGATATTTTTCTCTTGTGGGAAGGAGAATGCTAAAAAGGTTGTTAATAAGAATGAAAAAATAATAGTGATCACTGTTAATTACCCGCTCTATTATTTTGCGGATAGAATTGGAGGAGACCTGATCAGTCTGCAATATATAATTCCGGCTTCAGTTGATCCAGCCTATTGGAACCCCGGTGAGGAAGCATTAAGCTTGTATCAATCGGCAGACATAATTTTGGCAAACGGAGCTGATTATGCAAAATGGATGGAAAATGTCAGTCTGCCTTCCAGCAGAATTGTGAATACCTCTGCATCGTTTAAGGATGAATTTCTTCCTTTGAAAAATGTGGCATCTCACAGTCATGGCCCTGAGGGAGAGCATCAGCATAAAGGTATTGCTTTTACAACCTGGCTGGATTTTGAACTGGCGATCAGGCAGGCAGAAGCGATAAAAAATGTTTTAATAAAGAAGTTGCCTAAGGAGAAGTTGGTATTGGATGAGAACTTCAATAAGCTCAGGGAAGATTTAGAAACACTGGATAAAAAAATGCATAAAGAAGCCCTACAATTGAAGGATATAAATGTACTTGGCTCACATCCGGTGTATCAATATTTATCGAAGGCCTATAATTTGAATATTAAGAGCGTTCACTTCGAACCGGATGTATTTCCTTCAGATGAACAATGGAAAGAATTGGAAACAATAGTGGATAGATCCAAGGAAAATTTAATGTTGTGGGAAGGACCTCCAAATAAGAAAACAGAAAATGAATTTCTTGAATTGAATATAGATATACTGGTTTTTGATCCTTGTGGAAATATGCCGACTGAGGGAGATTTCTTAAGTGTGATGAATGGTAACATAGATCGAATAGCAAAATTATTTAGGTCGAACTCAGTCCATCAATGAGCAAGCACCTATTATCTATTTTGATAATTGTAATTTTTAGTTATATGATAGGTTTTTAATGCAGGGAGTAGGTAAACTGCAGATTTAGTCCATAATCATCGTTTGATGCGTTTTCTGTTGGCGGTTTACTATCGTAAATATAATAGAATTTAAATCCTATCTTAAAATCATCACTAAAAATGCTGACCTGTGGATTCAGGTTAAATTCCGCCCTATACCTGTTATCTGTTAAATATGGTAAGAAAGTAATATTTGCATCTACCCAAAATTTTGGTGCTGTATATTTATATACTTTCCAATTTAACGTGATCAATCCGGCGAGATCCTCTTCTACTCCCGAATCATCAAAGGGGGTTTCCTGAGTAATATTTAAACCGGCACCTGCATATAGTCTGTTCCAATCGTTGTAGATGAGGTCCTTTGCTCCAACCAGATCTAAACCTATTCGAAGTTTTGTTCCCAATTCAGAGTTTTGACTTGCACTAAGAGTTACAAAAGTGGACCAATCAATTTTTAAAAAACGTTCCCAGGTAAAAGCAACATCTGCCTTATTAGCGGCTAAAGTGTCTCCCTGATAGGTATTGTTACTGTCCCAATTTAAAATTAAATGGCCCCTCTGTTTCCTGTAATCTAAATTTCCCGAAAATACCAAGGTAGCCACGTCACTACCTTTTGAGATATTAAGGCCCAGACTGAAATTTCCGGTAGTTCTCATCCAAAAGCTCTTTCTGATAGGATAAGCTTCTACGATCTCCTCAACATTCACCAATTTTTTTTGATCACCGATTAAAAGATATACTTTTCGATGTTCCTTAGAAGCACCGAAAGATGCAAAAAAAATTGCACCGCTGTGCATTTTTACCTCAAATTTCTTTTTCGAGATCATGGTATTTACCTTAATCTCCTCAACGCTGATCGTTCCCATACCATCCATCTTCCAGGTAACGACCCCATAGACTATTTTTTTAATTTCTCCTTTCATCACGTTGCCATTTATATGAACTATGGTATCCGTTTTTTGGGCAATTGTGCTTTTTAAAGGGATGATCATCGCAATAAAAAAAAGAAAACTATATAGAATGGTCTTATTCAAGAGAAGGATTTTTTATAAGACAAATTTAATATTTTTTATAAGAAAATGAATTTTATTAGTGAAACTCTATTTTGAAAAGCCTTAGAGGTGAATTCAAAATAGCTAGTTGAACTAATCCCGCTTTTTCAGCGGGATCTTGGGTTAATACCTCGACCCTTGGGTCAATTCCTATTATTGGGTTCAGTCCAGATAACTATACGGGATGCCCTGAGGTTTAATATCTTTTATTCTCTGATGAAACGATCCTAATCTTTTATTGTGTATAAAAAAAATTATAGTAATTTTAATGAATTAGTTATTCAAAAAATTCTTAGATGAGAAAAATTTTATTATCGATACTGGTATTAGGCTTGTCCACACATTACTTAATAGCACAATCCAGAACCATAGCCGTGGATACCACTGTTATAACCAATCATAATACAGTAATAAACGGTATAAAAATATCCTATACCGCAACCACCGGAACCCAACCTGTTTGGGATGAATTAGGAAAGCCTATTGCAACCTTATATTATACTTATTATAAAAGAAATAATATTGCGAACACTGCCAAACGTCCATTGTTGATCTCCTTTAACGGTGGTCCCGGTTCTGCCTCTGTATGGATGCACATAGCATATACCGGTCCGAAAATTCTGAACATCGATGATGAAGGCTACCCTGTGCAACCTTATGGGGTTCATGATAATGCATATTCTATTTTAGATGTGGCAGATATAGTATATGTAAACCCGGTAAATACAGGTTATTCAAGAACAATTCCGGAGAGTGGTGAAGAAGTTAAAAGAGAATTGTTTTTCGGAATAAATGCCGATATCAAATATTTGGCAGAATGGTTAACTACCTTTATTTCAAGACAAGAGCGCTGGCTTTCGCCAAAATATTTAATAGGAGAAAGTTACGGGGGAACGAGAGTTTCCGGTTTGGCTTTGGAATTACAAGAGAAACAATGGATGTATCTAAATGGGGTGATACTTGTGTCACCGGCAGATTATAATGTGTTCGAATCAGATAGCCCGATTCCTTCGTCCCTCAACTTGCCTTATTTTACTGCGGCAGCATGGTACCATAAAGCATTGCCTACAGAACTTCAGGAAAAGGATCTGTTAGATATTTTGCCTCAATCGGAAGATTTTGCTCTGAATAAATTGATGCCAGCTCTGGCTAAAGGAGGTTCTCTTACTTTAAGTGAAAAGGAAACTATAGCGGAGAAGATGTCGTTCTATTCAGGGCTGTCTAAAAAATCAATTCTACAACACAATTTGGATATTCCTACGGGTTTCTTTTGGAAAGAATTACTTCGTGATAGAACAGGAAATACTGTGGGTAGACTAGATTCCAGATACCTTGGTATAGATAAAATAGAAGCGGGATCGCGACCTGATTATAATCCTGAGCTGAACTCCTGGTTACATTCTTTTACACCGGCGATTAATTACTATATACGAGAACATCTTAATTTTAAGACAGATATAAAATATAATATGTTCGGATCTGTACATCCGTGGGACAGAGAAAACAACAATACCAGAGACAACCTACGTAAAGCCATGGCGCAAAATCCGTACCTCAATGTAATTTTTCAATCCGGTTACTATGACGGGGCAACTACTTACTTTAATTCTAAATATACCTTATGGCAAATAGACCCGAGTGGTAAAATGAAAGATCGACTTAGTTTTAAGGGATATAGAAGTGGTCATATGATGTACCTGCGAAAGGAAGATCTAAAAACAGCAAATGACGATCTCAGGTTATTTATCAAAAATAGCAGTCCAAATGGAAAATCGGCAAAATACTGATGTTGATGGATAATTTTCGACTTTTTAAAAATGTCTCGGATAGTGACTCCAAGTAGCTTCAAAATCATTATTTTTATTAAAAATTAAAATCAAAACAATGGACAATTCTAATTCAAACAAGGTTTCAAGAAGATCATTTGTGCAATCCTCCCTTTTAGCAACAGCAGGATTAACAATATTACCCGGGTTCAAAACTTTTAGACCCAATGAAAATATTAATTTGGGTTTTATCGGACTGGGACGACAGGCTATGTTTCTGTTAAATGGATTTATAAATATTGATGGGGTAAAAGTGCTTGCTTCTGCCGATGTTTATGATATTAAAAATAAAAGATTCGAACAAAGAGTTAATGATCATTATAAAAAGAAAGGAATAAGTGTAGATGTTAAGACCTATGAAAATTATCAGGATCTATTGGCAAGGACAGATATTGATGCTGTTGTCATTGCAGTTCCCGATCATTGGCATGCTTTGATTGCAATAGATGCATTGAAGTCGGGTAAAGATGTTTATCTGGAAAAACCGATGACATTTACGATCCAGGAAGGTAAAGTGCTCAGAAAAACAGTAAGAGAAAATAACAGAATACTGGGTATTGGCAGTCAGCAAAGATC
>DAOUPU010000154.1 GCA_030625995.1 Flavobacteriaceae bacterium | reverse complement strand
AAAATTTAGGGTTAATAAATAAGAGGTATAAATTAATAACTTTTTGTTTTCAATATCAAGTCCTTTTGGACGAAAGCATGTAATTATTGTCCGAAGGCTAATAATTAATTATCAGGCTATTTAATGAAGAAGAGAACACCTTACCTTTTTATGTATTTTTTTAAAGAATGGGATCATATTGATAGTTCTTCCATAAATTATTAATTACCATCTTAAGATAGAATGTAATTAATCAAAAAAATAAGGGAGTAGGACGAATGCCTGCTTTTATTGTCTGTGCAGGGTTTATTTGTTATCAAAGCAGATACCTTTCAATTTAAATTCATAACGGGAAAACCTAATTCTCTTAAATAAGATACCTGAAATCAAAAAGTATACAATACATTTTGTATACCTTGAATTTATAGCTTAGTTTTAAAAGAAATTTGTGAAATTTATTGAATAATAAAATATATTATGCCCGTAAAAAAAAATATCCGCTCTTATTTGTGATTATCGCCTCACTAATTGTAACATCCTGTAACCGAAAGGTAGATGAAACCAACTCCAATAAACTGTCCAGATCAGACAAATTCAAAGTAATAGGTTATCTCAGTTCAAAAAATCTTGAGAAGGTCGATACAATAGACCTTACTGCCTTAACTCATCTCAATTTGGCCTTCGCCAACCCTGATCAAAATGGAACCTTAGTTTTTAACGGAGAACAAAATCTTGAGAAGACGGTTAATAAGGCTCATAAAGCAGGAGTAAAAGTATTTATTTCGATTGCCGGTGGTGGCACCAATAAAGATCTTCCATTGAATTGGTTGTCAGTATTACAACCGGAAAACCGTAAAATTTTCGTTCAGGAAATTGTCGATTTCGTCATGAAAAATAATCTCGATGGTGTTGATGTAGATATAGAATGGAATTTAATGCCTACTATAGGTAATTTGTATACCCCTTTTGTGATAGAATTAAAGAAAGTATTAAAGAGCAATAAAAAAGGAATTTCTACTGCCTTGAATGTTTCGGGTCTTCACGAGGCCATAACCCAAGAATCGCTTTTGGCCTATGACTTTATCAACATTATGGTATATGATAAAACCGGTCCTTGGCGACCAGATGATCCAGGACCACACGCACCATATTCATACGCTGAGGAGGCTTTGGAGTATTGGACAAAAGAAAGAAAAATACCTATTGAAAAATTGACACTTGGCGTACCTTTTTACGGCCATGACTTTGAAAAGGTCAATAGTATAGCTTATAGAGACCTTGTAGCTTTAGATACTGCCAATGCCTATAAAGATCAGGTGGATGAAATTTATTATAATGGTATTCCGACCATTATCAAAAAGACCGAATTTGCTATGGAATCATTTGGGGGTATTATGATATGGGAATTGGGGCAAGATGCCCAAAATAAATTATCTTTATTAAAAGCCATTAAAAAAACTATAGCTTCAGGAAGTATAAATGAGGATAAATAGTTAACTCCTGTCGTTCGGAAAACCAAGACACAGATACAACTGGAAAGTTTTTTTCTAAAATCGACTGACAATTATGGCTAATTTTATCCACAACAGAAGCATAGCCGCGACGTTATGGCAAATCAATAAAAAAGGATTAATAACAATAAAATGAAGAATATAGTTTTATTAGTAGCTGTCGTTTTTGGGACAATGTCATTAACCTGTTGTAATCAAACAAATACCTCGTCAAATAAGGTGATAGCTCAAGAGACAATGGAGAAAATTTACAAGGAGGTAAAAACTCCTTTTAAATATGGTGTTGTTCTTCAACATCCTGATAGCACAAAAATGATTGACTCGCCAACTATTTTTCGTGAAAATAATGTT
Organism: Flavobacteriaceae bacterium; assembly: GCA_030625995.1. Lineage (GTDB taxonomy): Bacteria > Bacteroidota > Bacteroidia > Flavobacteriales > Flavobacteriaceae > Lutimonas. The sequence continues at coordinate 4,335 of DAOUPU010000154.1, read as the reverse complement.
TGGTACATGACTTATATTGTATTTGATGGTAAAGGATATGAAACATGGCTGGCGGAAAGTGTTGACCTACTCCATTGGGAATCGAAAGGCAAAGTATTGTCATTTACCGATAATACATGGGATGCAAACCAAAAAGCCGGATACGTATCACTCGTTAATATTGATTGGGGTGGGGATTATTCCGTAGAAAAATTCCAGAGTAAATACTGGATGACCTACCTGGGTGGAAATACAACCGGTTACGAATCCGGAGTGTTAAAAATAGGCCTGGCTAATTCCAAAACTTTAACTGAAGCTCGTAACTGGAATACAAACAACAAGCCTGTTTTATCTCCGGAGGATGAAGATGTTCGTGGGTTTGAGAGTAAAACAATTTACAAAAGTCTGGTCATACGTGATGGCCTAAAGAACACAGGGTATCCCTTTGTTATGTATTATAACGCCAAGGGCAAAGGAGACTACGAAAGCATTGGTATGGCGGTTTCCAATGATATGGTATCATGGAAACGGTATGGGAAAAATCCTGTAATTACCAAATACAAAGGGATTTGTGGTGATGCACAAATAGCAAAATACAAGGACCTGTATATTATGTTCTATTTCGGTGCTTTCTGGAAACCCGGTGCTTTTGAAAGATTTGCTTGTTCTTACGATTTAATAAACTGGACAGATTGGAGTGGACCTGATTTAGTATCATCTTCGGAAGACTATGATAAAGAATATGCTCATAAACCCTGGGTAATAAAATGGAATGGGATTGTATATCATTTTTATAACGCCGTAGGCGAAAAAGGCAGGGTGATTGCATTAGCCACATCAAGAGATTTAACAAAATGACTTGCTATAACATTTTGTGTAAAACATGGCAGCGTTGGTGCGTACTTGAAATGCCTCAGGCTGTAGACTACCACGTTTCATACAGTTTACCGTTATATACCAATATTAAGATTCAATGAAAAATAATTTTTATTTATCGATTTCTTTATTATTAATTCTCTTATCCGCTTGTAATAAAGAAAAAATTATCGACTATCAAAACCCTAATATATTATTATTAATAGCAGATGATATGGGCTATTCTGACCTTGAGTGCTATGGGGGCATTTCCAAGACTCCAAACATCAACAAGCTGGCAAATAATGGGATACTATTCACTGATTTTTATGCGGCAGCACCTAATTGCTCCCCTTCTCGTGCTGGCCTTATGACAGGAAAAAGTCCATCCAGAATCGGAATGTACAATTACAGACCACCAAATCATCCTATGCACCTAAGAGATGGCGAAATTACAATTGCAGAAGTTTTACTTGAGCAGGGTTATAACACATCCCATATTGGAAAATGGCATTTGAGTTGTTTGCCTCAAGATGCAAATTTAGTACAACCTCAACCCAATGAACAAGGGTTTGAATATTCATTAGGAACTGAGAACAATGCGCAACCCTCCCATTTAAATCCCGTCAATTTTGTTCTAAATGGTAAAAAACTGGGTGAGCAGAAAGGATATTCCTGCCAAATTCTAGCAAATGAGGCGATAAATTGGTTAGATAATCAAAATAAAAATCCTTTTTTCATGTATGTGGCATTTCATGAGCCTCATGCGAAAGTAGCCTCTCCACCAAAACTAGTGGCAAAATATAAAGAGCATGACAAAAAGGATGCTGAATATCTGGCAAACATTGAAAACATAGACCTGGCAGTTGGGAGAATAATAGATTATTTGGAAGAAAACAATCTTCTTGAAAACACATTGATTGTTTTTGCCTCTGACAACGGTTCTTATCGCCAAGCCTCAAATGGAAGCCTGAGAGCAGTAAAAAGTTATCTATATGAAGGAGGAATACGTGTCCCCGGAATTATTAGTTGGCCAAAATTGAAAAGCAAAAACATTGTAATAAAAGAACCCGCAGGATTTGTTGATATAATGCCTACGATCTGTGATATTCTGAAAATTCAACCCTTTGATGAAGGAGAGTTAGATGGCAGCAGTATTCTGAGTTTGATAAACGATGAGAAGTTTGAGCGTAAAACCCCATTGTATTGGTACTTTTACAGGAATTCACCAGAGTTGGCTATGAGAGTTGATAATTTAATGATATTAGGAAAAGATAATGATACTGTTCCCAGAACACATAAATTTTCGGCTCCAGATATGGAATATATTAAAACGATGAACCTGGTTGATTATGAATTATACGATTTATCAAAGGATATTGTGCAACAAGAAAATATAATTGACAAACATCCCAATTCAGAGGTATACAAAGGATTGATAAATGATAAACTCAAGGAAATTCAAGAAAGCGGATATTTCTGGAATAAATTACCTGGTGCTACCGGCAATAAAAAAATCAAGACCGAATGGGTTAAACTTAAATGATACCTGTATAGAACACCGTGTCATTATTAATGCTCACTTTGTTTTATAACCAATTTTTTTGCATTTTTATACACCTGATTTTCCCAGCGGATAATCAGTCATTAAATAAACACATTAATCATACGCTAACTGTTACTAGTCAATTTAAGAAGATATTTTAACTTCAACAATGAAATTTGATCCTATTAATATCGTTCACACATTAATTATATGGCAAAGTCTTTTGTTTGCGCTTGTTCTGTTAACACCAAGGTATAATAAAAGAAAAAGTAACAAATATTTATCACTCTTACTCTTAACTCTTGGTATTCATTTCATTTATAATATTCTATATTCTAACGGGTATTTTTTAGATATTTTACCAGCCTATAGCTGTAGCTATGGATTTCTATATGGTCCTTTAGTTTTTTTGTATGTCAAGTTTCACCTGGCAAAGGATGCCTCCTTTAAACCAATGTACTGGCTTCATTTTTTCCCATTTGCTTTAATTTTGATAATAACTTCCACAGGGTATTTTATATGCAACAAAGTAGCAATCTTGATTCTTCCTGTGATGCTTGCGTACTGTTTAATTTCCTTCAGAGAAATCTACATCTACAATAAAACCATACCCCAGGTATCCTCTAAAAGCTATTCCTCTGAAACAAAATGGTTAAAAACTATTTTAATTTTAATGCTTGTAATTACACTACTTAACATGCTTCAATCTCAACTGAGCTCCATAAATATTGGTGGTTTTGAGGTTTCAATGGAAGCCATAGTCCAAATTGGTGTTTTAATATTAGTAAATGTCACTATTTATCAAGGACTTAAAAATCCTCAATCATTTCAACAAATATCTGATTCGGATATGGCTATGAGCAGATCTAATGAATTGAAGAGTGGTATAACAACTATTGATAAAAATGCGCTTCAGGAACTGGCTGACAAACTGGAAAAATACATGAAGCAAGACCAGCCTTATCTGAATCCGGAATTGAATATAAATACACTTGCCGAAGCAGCAGAAGTTCCGGAAAAAACTATTTCACAAACTATTAATCATGTTATCGGTTCTAATTTTTCTGATTATGTCAATTCTTATAGAATTGCAGATGCGAGATCAAAATTAGAACATTCCACTGAAGAATCTTTATCTATTAAGGAGATCATGTATGATGTTGGCTTCAACTCCCGATCTGTTTTTAATTCGGTTTTTAAAAAGAAAACAGGACTAACTCCTTCTGAATATAAAAAAAGCCACAAATAATTTTTAAAAAATGATGTTCGGATTCCCGATTCAGAACATCCGAACCGTTTTCTGTAGTTAATTTTGCATTGTTATTTAATTAAAATTAAAAATATGCGAAAATCAAGATTAACTATGCTATTAATATTTGCTTTCAGTTTAAGCAATATTCTTAATGCACAAGAAAAAAAACAGGCAGAGATAAAATGGGATAAATGGGGAGTACCTCATATATCAGGTAAAACAGATGCTGAAGTTTATTATGGATTTGGCTGGGCTCAAATGGAAGCCCATGGAAACCTGATACTCAAATCCTTTGGAAAATCCAGAGGACAGTCGGCTGAGTATTGGGGAGGCGATAAGAATTTGCAAAGTGATCAACTAATCAGAAAACTTGATGTTTCAAATCGTGCTAAAACGTGGTTTGACGCGCAGAACAACGATATGAAGCTCAATTTTTCATCTTTTGTTGCCGGGATGAACGATTATTGCAAAAATAATCCTGAGGCAATTAGTGAAGAACTAAAACTGGTTCTACCGATAAGGGAAACAGACCCACTGGCTAAACTTCAAGTAAGTTATCATTTAATGGTAGGGGCATTTGCCATGCAGCCACAAGCTTCGCAATGGAAAACTGCTGGATCTAATGCATGGGCAATAGCACCTTCAAAATCTGAAAGCGGAAATTCCTTGCTACTAATACAACCTCACCCACCGTGGTTTGATG
>DAOUPU010000254.1 GCA_030625995.1 Flavobacteriaceae bacterium | reverse complement strand
AAAATTTCTCCTGTGTCCGTATAGAACCAGATATGGACTGTTGGATGCAACCATCCATTCTTATGTGCCTCCGATTTTAAACAGGTTTTAATAACCCTCATATCATCGGCCAGTATATCAATTAATTCCTCTGCCATAATTACATTGTTGAAGGATTAAATTCGATAAATAAAAATTTCTTGAAACCAAAATTTATTATTTAGATCCCCTTTTCGGGGATGACATTTCATCGGATACCCCGACGCAGAGCATCGGGGAATTTTTTTCGATTAAAATGATCAAATCTACTTAAAATAGCTAAAGCCTTTTTTTGGATCCATAACCAATAATGATTCGTAAATCAATTTGATGACATTCTCGACATCTTCCTTAGCAACCATCTCCACTGTGGTATGCATATAGCGAAGTGCAAGAGAAATCAAAGCAGAAGGCACACCTCCATTGGAATAAGCAAAAGCATCCGTATCTGTACCTGTAGCCCTTGAAGAAGCCAAACGCTGGAATGGAATTTTGTTCTTTTCGGCAGTTTCAATAATTAATTCTCTCAGGTTATTTTGTACTGCGGGAGCATAAGAAATAACAGGACCGTCACCACATTTTGTTTCTCCTTCTTTCTTCTTGTCTATCATTGGTGTTGTCGTATCGTGACAAACATCTGTAATAATTGCAATATCCGGTTTGATGGTTTGTGTGATCATTTCTGCTCCACGTAAACCAATTTCTTCTTGTACAGAGTTCGTAATGTACAATCCAAATGGAAGTTTTTTATTATTCTCTTTAAGAAGTCTTGCCACTTCTGCAATCATAAACCCTCCCATTCTATTATCCAGAGCGCGACAAACAAAATTATTTTTATTCAAGATGATGAATTCATCAGGGTAAGTAATTACACAACCAACATGTACGCCTAATTTTTCAACCTCCTCCTTCGTTTTACAACCTACATCAATGAAAATATTCTCTAATTTAGGAGGCTCTTCTTTTCCTCTTAGTCTGGTATGAATGGCCGGCCAGCCAAATATACCGGTTACAATACCCTTTTTTGTGTGAATATTCACTCGCTTCGACGGTGCAATTTGATGATCACTTCCTCCATTTCTTATCACATAAATAAGCCCATTGTCAGTTATATAGTTAACATACCACGATATTTCGTCTGCATGACCTTCAATGACAACTTTATACTTGGCTTTGGGGTTTATTATACCAACCGCATTACCATAGCTATCCGTTATAAACTCTTCAACGTAGGGTTTTAGATAATCCATCCAAATTTTTTGACCTTCTGATTCATACCCTGTTGGGGATGCATTATTTAGATATTTCTCCAAAAATGAAATTGATTTCTTGTTTAGAATGCTCTTTTTCGCCATAACTTATATTTTGTATAAAAGTAATAATATTAGTAACAATATTGATTAAATAAGGTTTACATTTTATTACTTTTGGACTGGTTTTTGAAATGCAGATAATTGATGAGAAAGATAATTTATATTTTGTTTTTAATTTTATCTATATCGGTCTTTTCACAAGAAAGAGTGAAAGACACTATAATTGATGATTTGGTGATTATAAGAAATGATAGCATGATGCTGTCATTGGAAGAGGTTATTATATTTGATAGACGAAATTTTGATTCAAATACCGAGAGGAAGTACTACTTATGGTATGCGAAAAAAGTTCGAAAAGCCTATCCTTTTGCTAAACTGGCATCAGAAAAACTCACTGAGATCAATGAGGCAATGGAGGGCATTAAGGGCAAACGCAAACGTAGAAAACACATAAAAAAAATTCAAAAGTTCATGGAAGGTGAGTTTTCGGATGAACTCAAAAAATTAACCAGAACCGAAGGTAGAATATTAATAAAATTGGTACATCGTCAAACCGGTGAAACCATGTACAGCAACATAAAAGAGTACAGAAGTAAATGGAATGCCTTTTGGTATAACTCAACGGCTAAACTCTTCAAGCTTTCTTTAAAAAGTGAATACCACCCGGAAACCGATGCCTTGGATTTTTTAGTAGAGGATATACTCCAACGCTCTTTTGCTAAAAATATATTGGTCAAACAAGAACCTAAACTACAAATAGATTATTACGAACTATTGATCCAATGGAAGGATATTAATGCATATGAAGTGGTGGATGCTTATATTAAAAAATATAAATAATTAATAAGAGTAAACTGCTGATTGCCAATGATATATTTACAATACAAATCTATTCATCCTCTCCCTTAAAATCATCCAGTACAGTCTTAATGTTTTTATTAATTACCCCTGCATCAAGATCATAGTTCATATCTATTGATTTCTTGTCAGGAAATTGCTCGATCATCAAGGTAGATGATGGGAACGCAAATTGTACATTTAAAGCAGCCGCCAGTTTTACAATTCCAATGTGCAATCTGTGTTTCGATGACTGTTCCACACCCCAATCAAGCTGTTTAAAATATACATTCAACAAGATCAACAAGGCTGAATCTCCAAAGCCCGTAAATTCAACATTATACGATTCGCTTCTTGTATCGGGATGTGCCACAATAAGCTTTCTTACCCCATCTACAAAGGCTTGAATCAATTCTGGAGGCGTGTCGTATCTTATTCCAAGTTCCGTAGTATATCTTCTGTATATTCTAAGTCCTTTATTGTTTATAACAGACTCTGATATTATACTGTTTGGCACCTGGTAAATTGATGTATCCAGTCCTCTTACCATTGTTGATCTCAGACCTACTCTCTCCACCGTCCCAACGGCCTCTCCCATTTCAATCCAATCTCCGATATGAAACGGATTATCTAAAAATATGACTATAGTACCTATCAAATTCTTAACCGAATCCTGGGCAGCAAATGCAATGGCAATACCGCCAATGGACGCTCCAGTCAGAACCGTTATCGGATCAACACCAAATAAGGTTAAA
>DAOUPU010000096.1 GCA_030625995.1 Flavobacteriaceae bacterium | reverse complement strand
TAAAAGAAATATTCCATGTTTCTCTGCCAGTTCTTTCATTTTCAAAGCATGCTCCAAACTAACAGCCAATGGCTTTTCAACCATTACATGAATCCCTAGTGGTGCGCATTTTTCAACCACGTCCAGATGTTCATATATACTGCCAAATGCAGTTACAGCTTCGGGTTTGGTTTTATTGATCATTAACTCCATGGTATCAAAAACCAAGTCCATATTCATTTGATACTGATCCAGATATCGTTTTGCCATCTCTTTATTAGGCTCGACAATACCTACAATTTCCACATCATCAAATTTGTTGCCTAATAACCAATGAACATGAGAATGGGATAGGCCAACAATTCCAATTTTAAGGGCGTCTTTTTGTTGAGGATAACTTGTAAATGAGCAAATAAGTGCTAAGAGCAAAATGTATACTTTCATCGTTCTAAAATTGTTTAAGACAAATATAATCTATTAGAAGGAACAAATTTATTATCAAAATATCCAAGTATTGAAATATTCGATAACAAAAACTAGCTGTTCGGACATAAATCCTTGGGTTTCATCCTATATCCTTTTAAACCTCTATGTCAAAAGACTACATTGTTCAAAATAAAGTATTAGCATGTCCTTATCAAAATCATTGGTCCTTGTATTAATTATCTTTTCAGCTCCATTATTCGGTCAATCGAAATATACAATTACGGGATCTGTACGAGACAGCAATAAAGATGTACTTCCATTTGCAAACTTGCTATTACTAAAACAGAACGATTCCTCTTTTGTAAAAGGCGTGGTTTCCAATGAAAACGGAAACTATAAATTTGACGATATAGACCAAGGATCCTACATTATTCTAACCAGTATGATTGGCTATCAATCTGCTTATTCAGAATTAATTAGAGTAGAAAAAGATCTGCAATTGGAAATTCAATTATTAGATCATGGAGAGACACTTAAAGAAGTTATTGTAAAAGTTGATAAACCATTATATGAGCAAAAGATAGACAGGCTGGTTATGTATGTGGAAAATTGTATTGTTTCTGCCGGATGATCTGCTTTATTAATCTTAGAACGATCCCCCTGGGTGATCGTAAACAGGCAGAGTAGTTCTATTACGGTGGTTGGTAAGGACGGCGTACAAATTATGATCAATGGCAAAATGAGCTATGTTCCTGTCTCTTCCTTAATACAGGTATTGGATGGTATGAGAGCCGATAATATTGAGTCCATTGAACTGATCACAACACCTCCGGCAAATCTGGATGCAGAGGGAAACGCGGGATTTATTAATATTATTACTAAAAAAAGCGGTGATCTCGGCTTAAACGGCTCCTATTCCTTATCCGTTGGATACGGAACCCATCCGATAACATCCGATAATATTAATTTCAATTATCGAAAGAATAAGATCAATTTTTATGGCAATTACTCCTATTCCATTAATGAAAATGATCAAGTTTTCTTTACAAGCAGAGAATATCTTGATACAGATGATTTGATCTATTCGGAAACAACCTCCTATAGGGTAGGTAGGCAGCGCAATCATGATTTACGTTTGGGTCTTGATTATGAAATATCCGAACAAACCATAATGGGAATATTATTGAATGGCTATGATAATAAATGGTCCATGGATGCCATTAATGAAAGTTTTGATTCTGAAAATAGCGTCCCAATCTCTTATGTTGACATAGTTCAAGATGAAATCAACCATTGGAAACATTTTGGGGCGAATTTTAATATTATGCATAAGTTCAATGATGATAAATTTATATCCTTTGATTTGAACTACTTACAATACGACAATGACAATCCAACTAATTATTTAAATACATATTATGATAACGAACAGAATTTTCTATATGAAGAGATGACAAGAAGTGGTAAAACTACTCCACTAAGGACTTGGGTTAGTAACTTTGATTATAGTACTGTTGTAAACGAAAAAATGAAGTTTGAGACAGGCATTAAGGGAACCTTCAGTACTTTTGAAAATGATGTGTTTGTGGAAAATTTCGAGAATAATGAATGGGTTGAAGATCCAACTCTAACGGACAAGAGTAATTTTGATGAGAATATATTTGCAGTCTATGGCTCTTTCGATTATAATTTTAGCAAAAAGATGATCCTGAAATTTGGTTTACGTTATGAATATACAGATTCCCAGTTAGATACCGAAACTGAAGGGAATGTTGTTGACAGACAATATCATGAGTTCTTTCCAAGCCTATTCCTGAACAGAAAATTTAATGATGATCTTAGTATGACATTATCTTATTCCAGGAGAATTACGAGACCGACTTTTAGAGAATTAGCTCCTTTTGTTATATTGTTTGATCCGAATACATTTATTTCAGGAAATCCCGCTTTGCAACCGGCCATTTCCAATTCGATCAAATATGATCTTAATTTCAAATCATACATACTCTCGTTGCAATACACCAATGAAGATGGTTCCATCGTGCGTTTCCAGGAATATTTGGATGAAGACACCGGGAGACTCATCTTTCAGTCCGAAAATTTAGATTATACAAAAACTTTCACGGTTACATTTGGCTTTCCAATAAATGTAACCGACTGGTGGCGAATGCAGTATAATTTTCTTTTAGTGGGCCAAAATATTGGGGCCTTTTACGATGATGAACTTGTGGAACTTTCTATAGGATATGTTCAGGCAAACACAACCCAATCGTTTAAATTCCTAAACGATTATACGGCAGAATTGACTGGATTCTTTAAGAGTCCAAGCTATATGGGTACCGCTAAAATGGAAGCTTTGTACAGTATAAATTTTGGTATTCAAAAGAAATTTGGTAATAAATGGGGGACACTTCGATTTTCCATCGATGACCTATTGGATTCCTATAGATGGAGAATTGGTACGGATCTTCCTGATCAAAATATCAAAACTATTAACGAATTCAATTTTTCAGGCAGAACCTTCAAACTTACCTATTCAAGGTCCTTTGGCAATAATAAACTTAAATCATCCAGAGACAGGAAAACAGGTGCAGAAGAAGAGAGAAATAGAGCAAACTGATTTTAAATTACAAGATCTTTGAGCCTAAATAAGTCCTAATATTCCTTTTAAATCCTGATATGTTCAACTTTATAAGGAAAGCATACTTTTAATTTCTTCCTCACTGATCACTGCGTTTGCACCTTCCTTAGCAGCAACTAACGACCCAATAGCACAGGCATAATCAAGTGCTCTTTGAGGGTCTTCTTTATTTAATAATTTGCTGATTAAAGCTGCTAAAAATGAATCACCAGCTCCAACAGTATCTATCACTTTTACTTGTATCCCATTATTATAATAGAATTTATCGTTTAAGTATAGCACAGCGCCATCGGCACCACGGGTTACACATATTTGATCTGTGTTAGTAAATTGAGATATTGCCTTTATATTTTCTTCTAATGAATTGTATTTTAATTTATTATATTCTGATATCTCAATAATTTCTTCATCATTAAATTTTATGAAATTGGATATATTCATTAGATCAAAAAGGACTTTTTGTGTGTAATTTGGTGCACGAAGATTGACATCAAATACACTAAATTTTGAAAGCTTTACCAATTCATAAAGTGTTGTTCGCGATACACTATCTCTACAAGACAAGCTACCAAAAACAAAAATATCAGCATTTAAAACAAGTTTTTGCAAACCAATGGTTAGTTCAATTTTATCCCAGGCAACCGGATGATTTATCTCGTAAGTGGCAGATCCGTCCTGATCCAACAACACCGTTACTTTACCTGTTTCATGTGTTGCGTCTTTCTGAATATAGTCCGCAGACACTTTATTTTCCCGAATGTAATCAACTAAAAGAGCACCATTGCTATCTTTACCTACTTTACTTATGATGTTCGTGTTTAACCCCAAGCTTTGTAGACGTAAAGCAACATTTAGAGGTGCGCCACCTATTTTCTTATGTGTAGGGAATACATCCCATAAGACCTCCCCAAAACAAACTGCTCTTAAACCCATTTATTCCTTGACTAATTTCTTTTTTAATTCTTCCAGAGAAAGTCCCTTAGTTTCCGGCATTAAGAATAAGGCAAATAACAATTGCAATACCATCATGCCTGCAAAAAATGCAAATATGGGCCATGGATTATCTTTAAATATTCCTGCTTTCTCATCCAAGAATACAGGTGTTATAAGTGTAATCGAGGCTGCAAGGACCCAATGGACACTACATCCAAAGGAATTACCCTGTGCACGGACCTGATTTGGAAAGATCTCTGAAATAAACACCCAAATAACAGCACCTTGTCCAATAGCATGTGAAGCGACAAAAACCACAATAAAAGTCAACAAAATTACATCACTTGCACCAGTTTTAAATGCCCAGGCAACTGTGAGTAAACTCACAATATACCCAATAGAGCCAATGATAAGCAACTGCCTTCTTCCCAGTTTATCGATCAATTGCATGCCAATAATTGTAAATACCAAATTTGCAAACCCTATCAAAATAGAAGCCAACAGACCATTGCTAATTCCAGCTTTTTCCAATATTTCCGGTGCATAGTACAGTAAAAAGTTAATTCCTGACAGCTGATTGAAAAACGCTATTAAAAAAGCCAATAACAAGGGAAAACTGTACATTCTCGAAAATACACTTTTTGTTGCTTTAACCGTTTTACCAAGCTCTGCTTTAATTTCTTTTAAGTGTCTTGTTGCATCGTCTTCGTTATACATCATTTTTAAAACCCTTAAAGCTCCTTGATCATCCCCTTTTTTTAATGCCAGCCATCTTGGGCTATTTGGAACGCCTAAGACCATTACAGAGTAGATTAATGCGGGTATGGCCTCTACACCCAGCATCCAACGCCAGTCATTTACTCCTCCAAACCCATCTAAAAAATAATTAGAAAAATAAGCGATAAAAATTCCGAAAACAATATTGAACTGATATAAAGCCACCAGCTTACCTCTGTTCTGGGAGTTCGAAATTTCTGCTATATACATGGGCGCAACCACAGATGATGCACCAACACCAACACCACCTATAAATCTAAAAAATGAAAACGAATATTGTCCCGGTGCCAAAGCGGAGCCCAATGCCGAAAGTAAAAATAATATTCCAATCCAAAAGAGCGTTTTTTTACGCCCAAATTTATCTGCCGGTATTCCACCTAATAAGGCTCCTATAACAGTGCCCCATAAGGCCATTGACATGATAAAAGTACCGTGAAATAGGGGTGTAGTATTCCACAATTCTTTTATTGGCTCATTTGCTCCGGAAATAACCACTGTGTCAAATCCAAACAAAAAACCTGCAACAGCAACGACTACAGACCAATATCTAGTATTATTCATCTTGAAATTTTTTAATTAGTAAGGCATAAAGAAACAAATTATATTTTAGAGTTCCATTTAATTCACGATACAACTTAAGCATTAGCTTTATAACACTAAAAAAATCATGTTCCAATAACAAATGTGAATGTGTTGATTTAATACAGCCACAAATCTTAAGCCTGGATAATTCTACAGATTTGGTTAGCTATAACACAAAGAGTTTGGCGACAGATTTTTATGCTCTCAAAATGGGATTTGACACCGTTTTTAGAGACTTAGCGTGACTTTTTATCAAAAATCTTAATACACCCGGAAAAATGAAGATCATGCGCCACAGGACTCCTATTTGACTTTGATAAGCATTAAAACTCCACTAGAAAAACTCGGTGAGGTATATTTTCCTCTAATTATATCATCGCAGAACACTTTTTTTTCACAGGAATCAATTCTTAAAAAGTATTTTCAATTTGTTGAAAATAAATAAATAGCAGAAGAAGAGCCAGTTTAGCCAAAGTTTCATTCAAAGTTTCTTATATTTGAAGGAGACATTTAATAGAATATGAGAATATTTATAACCTAAATGTATAGTATTGGTAAAAAATCATATTGAGTTGTACATCAACATATTATAAAATCATTAAAGTAAGATGACGCACGAGTTTAAGGAATTAATTCATGCTTATTTAAGCGCTAATAAAATAGGATTAAAATCGGTGATTGCTACTGTGGTTGCCTTGAAAGGATCTTCCTATCGCAGGCCGGGAGTTCGTATGCTACTTACGTCTAATGGACAAATGGTGGGAGCCGTAAGCGGTGGATGTGTTGAAAAGGAAATTTTGAGACAATCTGCCACCGTGTTCAAAACCGGTATTCCTAAAATGATGACCTATGATGGAAGATATAAATTGGGCTGTGAAGGGCTTTTATACATCCTGATCGAACCTTTTGATCCCAATAAGGAAATGTTGACTTCTTTTGAAAAAACTTTGGAAGAAAGAAAATCGTTTGAGATCACAAGTTATTTTTCCAAAACGCTCAGAAGCGGTGAGTACTTGGGATCAAGTATATCTTTTAACAACAAAGAACCTTTCCTGTTCAATAAAAAAGTTAAAAATAAATTAATAATTAGTGATGATTTAGAGCGATTTAGTCAAAAATTAGAGCCGTGTTTTAAATTAATTATTGTCGGAGCAGAACACGACGCCGTACAACTGACATTATTTGCATCGCTTCTTGGCTGGGAAGTAATTGTGGTAACCAGCCCATCCGACCCTCAGAATTTGGAAGATTTTCCAGGGGCACATGAACTCCTGGCCATTTCACCGGAATCCATAGATCTTAGTAAGATCAACGAACAAACCGCAGTGGTGTTAATGACACATAGCTATGTAAAAGATCTAAAATTTTTAACTACCCTGAAAGACAGCAGACCAATTTATCTTGGATTACTGGGCCCTGCAAAAAGACGAGAAAGACTTCTTAATGAATTCATTGAGAGCAATCCCTCTGTTAGAGAGGAATTTTTTGATGTAATTTACGGGCCTACGGGGATTAATATTGGTGCAGAAACACCGCAGGAAATTTCTTTATCTATTTGTTCAGAGATACTTTCAGTCTTAAGAAAACAAGAACCTAAATCATTGAAGGACAAGATCGGGAAGATCCATTTAGATATTTCTTTATAATTGATGAAAGTTAAGCACACTAATACCGCAATGATTATCCTGGCAGCCGGAGAATCAAATCGTATGGGAGCTATAAAACAAAATCTACCCTGGAAGAATACAACATTATTAGGACATGTAATAGAACAAGGCACAGCTTCAAAAATAGATGAAGTTTTTGTTGTTGTTGGAGCAAATGCTAAATCCGTAATTAATAAGATCTCCGGCTATGATATAACCATAATCAGGAACGGAAATTGGCAGAATGGTATGGGCACTTCTATAGCATATGCTATACAAAATTTTTATGAAAAATCCCTACATTTTGATGCTGTTATAATCGCATTATCTGATCAACCTTTAATTGACTCAAAGCATTATAATATGTTGATAGATAGTATTTTTAAAAATAATAAAACTATAATATCCACGCAAATAAATAATAGGGCAGGAGTACCGGCAATGTTTGCCTCAAAACATTTTAATGCGCTTTCAAAATTAGATAAAGATTATGGGGCAAGAAAAATATTAGGCAGCAATTCAGAAGAAATTCTAAGCCTAAATATTGGTGATAATACTATTGATATTGACACCATGGATACTTATGCATCATTATATGAGAAATATGGCAAGGAATGATTAATAGTAAGCTAAAATGCCATTATAAATTGATCAATTAATATTGTTTTTTTTTACGATATTTACTAAAAATTTTTTAAACTCTTATTTTTCGAATTTCGAAAACATTAAATCACTTAATTTACCATGAATAAAAAATCATCTAATAGAAGGGATTTTGTAAAAAAAACTATTGCAATAACGGCGGGAATTTCTATAATACCGAGGCATGTGATGGGAGGAACAAACTTTTTAGCGCCAAGTGATCAACTCACAAAAGCGGTTATAGGAGTAGGTGGCATGGGTCAAGGTCATTTAACTTATGAAGGCACCAAACTACTGGCCATTTGTGACGTAGATAGCGATCATTTATCCAATACGCTTAAAAAAGTTGGTAATGATGTTAAAGGCTATCATGATTTCCGTGAAGTATTGCAGAGACCGGATATTGATATAATTCATATAGCAACACCTCCACATTGGCACGGGATCATGTCTGTCATGGCAGCAGAAGCAGGGAAAGATGTTTGGTGTGAAAAACCAATGACAAGAACTATTGGCGAAGGAAAGAGAGTGGTAGAAGCGATGAAAGTTCACGGAAAAATGTTTAGGTTGAATACCTGGTTCCGGTTCAAATCTAATTTTTATGGAATGGGAACTCCTGTTAAGAAAATAAAAAAAGTTGTTGAAAGCGGCGTTTTAGGCTGGCCATTGAAGGTTACAATTAGCGGTGTCACCGGATTCAATTGGAAATTCTATTGGGTTGGAAAAGAGAACCTGATGCCACAGGCTGTTCCGAGCAATCTGGATTATAATATGTGGCTGGGACCTGCACCGGAAAAACCTTATAATATCCACAGAACTCATGCAACCTTCAGAGGCTACTGGGATTATGATGGAGGTGGTTTAGGAGATATGGGTCAGCATTATATTGATCCTGTACAATATTTCTTAGGTAAGGACAATACAAGTCCGGTAAAAGTAGAAGTAGATGCACCGGAACAGCATTATGATGCCGTTGGGACATGGAGAAAGATTACATATACATATGCCGATGGTTGC
>DAOUPU010000005.1 GCA_030625995.1 Flavobacteriaceae bacterium | reverse complement strand
TATGAAATATCAAATAACAGACAATCTATTTTTCTACGATCAAATATTAATAGATGAGATGACGGTAGGAGAAGTGTTTTCGGGAGATGGTTATTGGGGTAATAAATTTGGTCTTCAACTTGGTTTAAAATATTTCAACGCTTTTAAAGTTGATAATTTAATGTTACAATTGGAATTCAATCGCATAAGACCTTATACTAATTCACACAATACGATTAGACTGAACTATGGTCATTTCAATCAGCCTTTAGGTCACCTTTGGGGTGGAAATTTTTGGGAGACCATATTTATAACTCGTTATAACAAAAATCGCTGGTTTGGAAGTGCCAAATTTATCGTGGGTGAAAAAGGTTTTGATTTCGATAATTCTGAAATAAGCTATGGGGGAAATATTTATCTCTCTGATTATGATAGAGCTTCCGATTATGGCAATGAAATAGGACAAGGAAACACCACAAATATTTTTATCACTGATTTACAAGGCGGTTATGTTATAAATCCTGCAACAAATTTACAGGTTTTTGCCGGCTTTACTTATCGTAGCTTTGACCAAATACAACAGACAAGTGTCGATCCTACTAAAAATACGACCTGGTTTACTCTAGGGATAAGATCTGAGCTATTCAATTGGTACTTTGACTTTTAAGAACTAAAAATAGAATCCAAAACCTCCTTTAACGGCAAATTTAGTAGCATTTGGAACATCTCTATAACTTCCTCTATATTCAAAATCAATTCTTATAAATTTAAAAATATTACCTATTCCGAAATGATATTCCCAATATAACTCTTCAGGAGCATTGAGAGGAACATTCGAAGGGGCATTCAAAAGAATATTCTCCTTAGAGATACTGCCCACAACTCCCCTAATTCCAATAATTTCTCGCCATTGTAGTTTTCTTAGTAAAGGGATTCTTGAGAATATTCTGCCATTAAAATTATGTTCCAAGTGCAAAGCAATGTATTGGTCGGTTACAAATTCATAGTAAGCCAATAAATCAAACAATTTTTTAGATGTAAAAAAGGTTTGATTTCCAGGGACGATACTCAATAAAAGCAGGGGTACCGGATTAATGGTTTTTCCTATTTCGAGAGTAGTAATTAATCTGCCTAATCCACCAATTGCTATCGGCTGTTGATAAAAAAATTGTAATTTATGGTAATCAAAATCACTGTTAAATAAGTTCTTTATTCCTTTGGTATAGCTAAAATATAATGTAGAATATCTACCCTCATTTCCGATTCTTCTTTCAACACCTAGTCCGGATATATTTCGATTATAATTATACATAACCGCAAAACTAGCATCAACTTGGTTGATCCTGGATTGAATATCACCATTTTCATCGAAATAGTCCACATTAAAAACCTCTGGGTTTGTTGACTCCAGTATTTTATAAGTTGAACTAATTCTAAAAGTTAAATTTTTAATTGGCTCAAGAGTTGCCTTGACATTAGTGAGATTTATATTTGATAATTTAGTGTTATCACCATAAGTAAAAATTGACGTTGTTGCAAAACTTCTTTCCAATACGTCATTTGCCGTTGTTAGACTAACTCCTAGTTGTTCAATATCTTTTCTGGTACCAGCTGATAATATCAGTCGATTTTCTTTCTTTAATAACCAATTCCCTTCAATTCCATGCTTAAATTTCTGATCTTTAAACCCATAAGCAATATACCCCTTCACGCGCCATTTGTCTTCATTGGTAAAAAATGTTCTCGCACCCAGTCTTAATCTAAATCCTTCAACGTCATTATACCCGAATGTTGAAGACAGGTGCCCAAAAGAGAACCCAGGTGTAAAATTCCAATATCCGGAGGCCAGCATTTCCCCCAATCTGTTAATCTGTTTAAACCTTTTTACGTCTTGCAAAGAATCTAACATTTCATAAATCCCAAGTTCATTTTCAGTTAATGCTTCTTGTCGATTTTTTTGCCAATATTCGTCCGATCGTTTATAGACTATATCTTCTTCATGTACATACTTTTTATAAACAAGGTCCGGTTGATCCAGGTTAAATATGTAGTTGTCAAATAGCGTAGTACGTCTTCCATAAATACCCTTCGATTCATCTTTTCTGTTCCAGGAGAAATCTGTCATTAAATAGTCCCTTTTAAGCAAAAAAATAGAATCGTTTAACACATTGAATTCTTGCTCAATATATATATCCTTTACCCAATTTATGTTCGCCCCCTTTGTAGCATACATCTGAATTTCTTTTATCGCGAAGGTCGTGTCATTAACCCAGAAATCACCTTTGAAGGTCAATTCATTCTTTCTCCTCGGATAGAACAAGATATTAAAGCACCATTTATTGTCAATAAATGCACTGTCGGTTAGAACATAGTTATATATTTCGGGGCCAACTCTTGACAGAGGGCTGGCAAACTTTTTATCGAAAAATAATAGATTATTATCATATATATTATATTCAACATATAGCTGCTTTATAAAAGAAATAATTCTTTGGTTATTTGAATAGCCTGAATTTTTATTGGCCAACAATTTGGTGTTTTCAGTCTTTGGGTAGAAGTTTTTTCCATAAATCTTAGAAACTGATTCATTTATAAATACCGGTAAATAGACCTTACCTGTAATGTCAGAAGTGTCAATTTGGGCGAAGGCGAATTCCATGCCTTCAAATATTTTCGCTTCCATTATTTGTTCGTCTACATTATTAAGATCGAATTCTATTTTTTCATACCTATCATATTGATATTTATCGTACATGTACACCCCATTCTTCCTTTTATTCTTCCATATCTTTTTCAATATGGCAATTGCGGGATTTCCTTTTTTCTTTATTTTTCCCGAATAAACCACTATCTCTCCTAATTGATCTGATGTTTCTTTAAGCACAATTGTCAAATCATAATTTTCCTTTTTTAACGGTATCACATTTGTTTCATATCCCACAAATGATACTTCAAGTTGTTTATAAGATACATCCGATTGAAGATAAAATTTGCCATTCTCATCTGAGATCGTTCCCTGTGTAGATCCCTTAAATATTATATTAGTAAAAGGAATTGGCTCTCCATTACCATCAACCACGATACCACTAACCTTAACCTGAGCATTCAGGTAAAACATACAAAAAAATAAAATTATTGTAAGTGGTAGTTTTTTCAGCATATTTAAAAACTATAAATAAAGTATTCCTGAGTTGAAGGAATATTATAGGTATTACAAATTTATTACAATTGAACCAATCGTCCTTTTTAAAATTTAAAAATTGCTCAGATACTTTTTAGGTGTAGCTCCAAATTTCTTCTTAAAGGCAGCAATAAAATGGCTTGGAGTACTGTACCCTACTTCAAAACTAACCTCAGTAACATTGTACTTTTTAGTAGCCAATAATTTTCGTGCAAATTCCATTTTATAATTGAATAAAAAAGTAAACACTGTTTCTCCGTATATTTGTTTAAACCCATCTTTCAAATGTTGTAAAGGCAGTTTTACATGATTCGCCAATTCATTTAAAGAAGGAGGATCAGTCATATTATCTATAAGAAAATTCTTCGAATTTCTTATTTTTTCTACATTTTCTTCATTTTCCAAAAAGGGGCAATTTTGAACATTGTCATTGTCTGTCTTATGAAAAAATAAACTCAAAAGCTCATAAACCTTCCCTTTGGTGTATAATATTTCTAGTGAAGAGTGTAATCCATAATTAAACATCTGATTTAAAACTATGATCTCTGCTGGTATCAAAAGTTTATCATAATAATATTTCTTATCAATGTTCTCATCTTTTAAAAAATGAATTAACCCGGCCTCGCTTGTGAAAAAAGTATGAAATTTTTCAATACTGATCAACAGGCTTATCCACTTACTTTTAGGAGCAATATCAACATTTATTGGCAAGTCCTGCTTAGGATTATAAAGTAATAAGGAATTGTTTTCTAAAACTTCAAGGGCATAGCCCCCCTGATTAAAAAAAAGTTTGATAGAGTTTTTAATACAAAAGTGCAGCTGAATATAATTTCGACTAACTTCTCTGTTAATACTCTTCGTATCTTCTGTCTGATTATTGCATTTTAAGATAAAGAACCCATCTTCAATTGTAGTTTCCTGATGCCAATTTATGTCGACATTTTTTTTCATATTACAAAGTAGATAATTATTAGAAATCTAATATAAACTCGCTATATACAATTACTTATTTCGTAAATATAAGTCTTTAATTTTATTTTTGTAAAATATTTTTGTCGATATATTATAAATCTATAATCTCCAATAAAAATATTTATCACAAAAAAAACCGCTTGATATTTTCAAACGGCTCCATGATTGAAATATTTAGAACTATTAAATATACATAACTTTCTTTACTGCTTTAATAACATCATTTGCATTAGGCAACCACTCTTCCAACAAGACAGGCGAAAATGGAGCCGGAGTATCAGCGGTAGTGATTCTCTGAATTGGCGCATCCAAATAATCAAATGCTTGGTCCTGAACCTGATAGGTTATTTCCGAGGCCACACTGGCAAAAGGCCATGCTTCTTCCAAAATAACAAGCCTATTTGTTTTTTTTACCGAATTTAATATTGCCTCGTGATCCATAGGTTTTACAGTTCGTAAATCAATTATTTCGATAGATATTCCTTCTTTTTCTAAAATATCTGCTGCCTTGTATGCCTCCTTTATAATTTTTCCAAATGAAACTATAGTTACATCAGAGCCTTCTCGTTTAATGTCGGCTACGCCAATTGGTAAAACATATTCACCTTCCGGTACTTCGCCTTTATCACCATACATTTGTTCAGACTCCATAAATATTACTGGATCATCATCACGTATTGCCGCTTTAAGCAGACCTTTAGCGTCATATGGGTTTGACGGAACAATTACTTTCAATCCGGGTGTATTTGCAAACCAGTTTTCAAATGATTGCGAATGCGTTGCGCCTAACTGACCCGCGGAACCCGTTGGGCCTCTAAAGACAATAGGGCAATTAAATTGACCACCTGACATTTGACGAATTTTTGCCGCATTATTAATAATTTGATCAATCCCTACCAAGGAAAAATTAAATGTCATATACTCAACTATTGGTCTATTTCCATTCATGGCAGAACCCACAGCAATACCCGAGAATCCTAACTCAGAAATTGGAGTATCAATAACACGTTTAGCACCAAATTCATCTAACATCCCTTTAGATGCCTTATATGCACCGTTATATTCAGCGACTTCTTCCCCCATCAAGAAAACAGATTCATCTCTTCGCATCTCTTCGCTCATTGCTTCAGCTATCGCTTCTCTAAATTGTATTACTTTCATGTGCTACTATTTATTGTTTTTAGGGTTACATTATGTTCGCCAATAATCATTTACTTAGAAGAGCAACATTTCACGCATCCGTTTCATAAGTTATTTTAAAGGTATGCAAAAATAAATATTTTACTTGAATTTCATATTATAGATATAACAGATTTTTCATACTATTTTAATCCAAGTTAAATATATTTGTCAAGTTTCTTTTATAAATAATTCAATTCAGCAAAAAATATACTATGCGCGCATAGTATATTGAATTTATTTATTAACTTCGCATACAGAAAATAGATTAACTAATTTAACTTATAAAAATGAAGATTTTAGTTTGTATCAGTCATGTTCCAGACACAACGTCAAAAATAAATTTTAAGGACAATGACAGTAAGTTTGACAGCAATGGGGTCCAATTCGTAATTAATCCTTACGATGAATTTGCACTTACTCGAGCCATGTGGTTTAAAGAAAAACAAGGTGCAACAGTTACCGTTATTACTGTTGGACCCAATACTACTGAGCCAACACTACGTAAAACACTAGCTATTGGAGCAGACGATGCTATCAGAGTTGACGCCGACCCAATTGATGGTTTTTTTGTTGCGAAACAGATAGCACAAGTTGTTAAAAATGGCAATTTTGATCTAATATTAGCTGGCAAAGAATCTATAGATTATAATGGAGGTATGGTTCCCGGAATGATTTCAGCTATCTTAGACTATAATTTTGTCAATGCCTGTGTTGGACTTGAAATTGAAGGCACAACTGCAACAATAACCCGTGAGATTGATGGAGGTAAGGAAGTTTTATCTGCTAATCTTCCTTTGATTATTGGTGGTCAAAAAGGGTTGGTGGAAGAAAAAGATTTGCGAATTCCAAATATGAGAGGAATCATGATGGCTCGTAAAAAACCATTAGAAGTTGTTAGTCCAATCGATTTTGATCCAACAACCGAATCCATTAAATTTGAAAAACCCGAACCAAAAGGTACTTGTAAAATAATAGATAAAGAGAATCTGGATGAATTAATCTCGTTGCTACATAATGAAGCAAAGGTGATTTAGTTTGTGAATAAATAATTCCAAACTCAAATTGGAATCTTAAAAGAATTAAAATTTAAACACCTCCTGAAATAATCTCAGGAAAAAATTAAAAACATATATATGTCAGTTTTAGTATATGCCGAATCCTCGGACGGAAAATTTAAAAAAGTTGCCTTAGAAGTTACCTCCTATGGGAAAAACTTAGCCGAACAATTAGGAACAGATCTAGTTGTTCTAACCTTGAATGCAGTTGACCCCACGGAATTATATACATATGGTGCTGAAAAGGTTCTAGCTATGAAAAACGAATCTATAAAAAGCTTAAATCCTAAAATCATAGCTAATATCATTCAACAAGCAGCAGCTAAGGAAAGTGCATCTGTAGTGGTTATTGACTCTAGCGTTGATGGGCTGAGTATAGCCCCTTTGGCAGCAGTGAATTTAAATGCTGGTTATGCATCTAACGTTGTGGCTTTGCCTATTAGCAGCAGCCCATTTGTTGTTAAAAGAAATGCATTTTCCAACAAATGTTTCAATTTCTCCGAAATAAAGACCGAAATAAAAGTAGTTGGATTAGCTAAAAACTCCTTTGGTTTAAAAGAAGCTAAGGTAGACGGAAATGTTGAAGAATATGCTCCATCTCTGATCGAAAGTGGGGTAAGTTCTAATTCTATTGATAAAACAACCGGAAAGGTTACAATTGCGGATGCTGATATAGTAGTATCAGGTGGCAGAGGCTTAAAGGGACCGGAGAATTGGGCTATTATTGAAGATCTTGCAGAAGTTTTAGGAGCTGCTACGGCTTGTTCGAAACCAGTATCGGATATGGAGTGGAGACCACATAGTGAACACGTGGGGCAAACCGGAAAACCCGTCTCCTCCAACTTATATGTTGCTATAGGCATATCCGGAGCCATCCAACATTTGGCAGGTGTAAATGCCTCAAAAGTTAAGGTTGTTATTAATATTGACCCCGAAGCTCCATTTTTTAAAGCTGCTGATTACGGTATTGTAGGAGATGCCTTTGAAGTCGTTCCTGCATTGACAGAAAAATTAAAAGAATTTAAAAGTAATCAATAAAATCACTTAATTTTATTAAATTGTGCCAAATTAAGGCTATCTGAATTATTGGATGAAATAAGTCCTTAATTTTGAAGGCCTTTTTGATAAGAATTTATTTCCATTTGCTTATCTTTATTATTACTATTAAAATTATAAACAAATTGTATCTTAAATAGTGAGTTTAGTACGTTTAAATATTAAAGGCATCTCCTATAGCCAAACACAAAGTGGGGCTTATGCACTAGTTTTAAGTGAAGTAGATGGAGAACGAACATTGCCAATTATAATTGGAGCCTTTGAAGCTCAGTCAATTGCAATTGCCTTGGAGAAAGAAATTAAACCTCCTCGGCCTCTTACCCATGATTTATTCAAAAGCTTTGCCGATAGATTTAACATCATTGTAAAACAGGTAATCATTCATAAATTAGTAGACGGCGTATTCTATTCTAGTTTGATATGTGAATGTGATAAAATTGAAGAAATTATAGATGCCAGAACCTCCGATGCTATTGCACTAGCAACGAGATTTAACGCACCCATTTTCACTTTCGAAAATATTTTAGACAAAGCCGGAGTTATCCTCAAAATAAAAGATGAGACTAAAATCTTACAATCTAAATTTAAAATGGAAGATCTGGTAGCAGATGTTGTTGAGGAGACCACTTCATATAAAGATGAATCACTAAAAGAATTACAAAATAAATTGGAAAAAGCGGTGGCAAATGAAGACTACGAATTGGCCGCCAAATTAAGAGACGAGATCTCAAAAAGAGAAAATACTAATTAGAATGAAAAAACTAATTCTTATAGCTTTTTTATTTTTTAATTATTTTTCTGGACAAGCACAAGAAATTACTAATGGAATTATCTTAAGCGAAGGCTCTACATTTACCTCAATTTGGAGAGGTATTTTAGGGATGGTCGTACTCGTCTTTATAGCCTATCTTTTTAGCTCTAATAAAAAAGCAATAAACTGGAAAACCGCGGGAATCGGGTTGGCTTTTCAATTATTGATAGCTATTGGTGTTCTGAAAATTTCGTTTATTCAAGCGGCATTTGAAGCAGTAGGTAAAATATTTGTCAGTGTGTTGGATTATACCAGAGCGGGAAGCAAGTTTCTTTTTGAAGGACTAGTAGTTGATATGGATACTTTTGGATTTATTTTTGCATTTCAGGTGTTGCCAACTATCATATTTTTTTCAGCTTTAACCTCGGTCTTGTTCTATATGGGGCTTATTCAAAAAATTGTAAAAGGAATGGCTTGGTTACTATCCAAAACACTAAAGATCTCAGGAGCAGAGAGTTTGAGTGTAGCCGGAAATATTTTTTTAGGTCAAACTGAAGCTCCTTTACTTATAAAAGCATACCTGGAAAAGATGAATAAATCTGAAATGCTTTTGGTTATGATCGGAGGAATGGCTACCGTTGCAGGAGCTGTATTGGCTGCCTATATTGGGTTTCTTGGAGGTGATGATCCAGTTCTTAGATTAAAATTTGCCAAGCATCTTTTAGCCGCGTCGGTTATGGCTGCTCCAGGAGCAATTGTAATATCTAAAATATTGTATCCTCAAACTGAAAAAGTAATTACAGATGTAAATGTTTCTTCCGAAAAAATTGGAACTAATATTTTAGATGCTATATCAAACGGCACTACGCAAGGACTAAAATTAGCAGTCAATGTTGGTGCTATGTTGTTAGTTTTTGTAGCATTTATTGCCATGATAAATGGAATCTTAGGATGGATTGGAGATATAACATACTTTAATGAATGGATGGCAACAAATACTCCTTACCCAAAACTCACATTAGAATCTATATTGGGCACTATATTTGCTCCCTTAATGTGGTCAATCGGGGTAGCAAAGGAAGATATGATGCTGATGGGACAGCTGTTAGGCATCAAATTGGCAGCAAGTGAATTTGTTGGCTATATACAACTTTCCGAATTAAAAAATATAACAAATAGCATTCATTTATCCTATGAAAAGTCTATCATAATGGCTACCTATATGTTATGCGGTTTTGCCAATTTTGCATCTATCGGAATTCAGATTGGAGGAATTGGTTCTCTGGCTCCCGGACAACGGAAAACATTGTCTGAATTTGGAATGAAGGCGTTGATTGGTGGTTCTATTGCTTCGCTTCTATCTGCAACGATCGCCGGGATGATCATTGGTTGATTTCCCGAAATTATTCGGCTTATCTAAGTTAATAACTTCTTAAAGATTAATAGGTCTTTTTTATAATTTACTAGATAATAATTTATCTTTGGCCACAGAAAAAACGACTTTTTCTCGAAAGTATTTTAGTTTAATCTAGTTAGTCTAAAATTTAACCGGAATATTTTAATCTTTAATGCAAAAATGAAGCAATACTTAGATTTAATAAAAGAAGTTAGAGATAACGGAATAGAAAAAACCGACAGGACAGGAACCGGAACGAAAAGTATTTTTGGCCATCAAATGAGATTTAATCTGGCGGATGGTTTTCCTATGGTTACCACTAAAAAATTACATCTAAAATCAATAATTTATGAGCTTCTTTGGTTCTTAAAAGGGGATACAAATATTGCTTACTTAAAGGAAAATGGTGTGAAAATATGGGATGCTTGGGCTGATGAGAATGGAGATCTTGGGCCGGTCTATGGTTTTCAATGGCGCAATTGGAATGGGGATGGTATTGATCAAATTTCTGAACTAATTGATACATTAAAGTCAAATCCTGATAGCAGACGTATGCTAGTTTCGGCATGGAATCCAAGTGTTCTGCCTGATACTTCAATTTCGTTTGCCGAAAATGTTAAAAATAATAAAGCTGCTCTTCCTCCATGCCATGCATTTTTTC
The DNA here is from genome assembly GCA_030625995.1 of Flavobacteriaceae bacterium. Classification (GTDB taxonomy): domain Bacteria; phylum Bacteroidota; class Bacteroidia; order Flavobacteriales; family Flavobacteriaceae; genus Lutimonas. Next base: position 21,368 of record DAOUPU010000005.1, on the reverse strand, counting down.
AATTTTATGTGGCCGATGGAAAATTATCCTGTCAATTATACCAACGAAGTGCTGATATATTTCTAGGAGTACCTTTTAATATAGCCTCATACGCCTTACTAACTATGATGATTGCTCAGGTTACGGGACTAGAATATGGTGATTTTGTACATACTTTTGGAGATGCTCATATATATAATAATCATTTGGAACAAATTGATTTACAGTTATCTAGAGAGCCAAGACCTCTACCCAAAATGAAATTAAATCCTTCTGTTAAGAATATATTTGATTTTAACTTTGACGATTTTGAATTGGCTGACTATGATCCATACCCTCATATTAAAGGATTGGTATCCGTTTAATATTTTTAAATGAAAAATACTCTATTATTAGTCATATTTTTATTCACAACAATAGCATTTTCTCAGGAAAAAGACATCCCTAATAATGAGAAACCAGTGGAATTTATTATGGTACAAAACCCTCCTGTTTACAAGGGATGTGAAGGATACAAATCAACTTCAAGTAAAAATATTTGCTCAAATAAAAAATTGACGGAGCATATTGATAAGAATTTTGATGCTTCTGTTTCAACCAACACCGATCTGGAGGCCGGTAATTATGAAATAACAGTAATTTTTATAGTCGACAAACAAGGTAATGTAACAAATGTTAAGACAAAAGGAAGTGATTACACTCCTTTTGTAAATGAAGCAATAAGGCTAATTAATTCGGTACCACAGTATTCTTCTCCGGGAATGCAAAGAGAAAAAACCGTTAACGTAAGGTATACAATACCGATAGTGTTTACGGTTGTAAAAAATAAACACTAGGGTATCAATTACTTAGATATTTATTACTTAAATAGACCAAGCAGAAAAATAATCCTTTGATTTTAAGCATAAAGACTTTAATTTAGTAGACTGTATTATTTACCCTATTAATATTAGTTTTTTTAGCAAAAACATTAAATCAATATATATTGAAAGATAACGAACAATACGAAGCTTACGAAAAAGCCAGGAAACGTACCAAACAAAAAAAGCGATTATATTTTCATTTTATACTGTTTTTGGTTGGATCTGTATTTTTTGTTGTTCTAAATAAAATTATAAAATATAAACCCGAACATGACTGGTTCGTTTGGGCCATTTTTATTTGGTTATTTATTCTTACAATTCACTTTGTGAATGTTTTTGTTATGAATCGATTCTTCGGCAAAGAATGGGTTAGAATTCAAACAGAATTGTTAATGGAGAAACATCAAATAAAATTGGACAATCTAGAAAAAAGTCTAGAAAAAAAAGGAGCCTTCACTCCCGATAATTCCGAGGAAGATATTAATTCTTAATTTGATGATTACAATTATTGCAGCAATTGCCAACAATAACGCGCTTGGCATAAATAACAAGTTAATTTGGCATCTTCCAGAAGATTTGAAACGATTTAAAAGAGTTACAAATGGCCATCATGTAATTATGGGCAGAAAGACCTTTGAATCCCTGGGCAAACCCTTACCTAATCGAACAACAATCATTATCACTCGAAATAAAAACTATAAAGCCAACAATTGTATAGTAGTAAATTCTCTCGATGAAGCTTTGAAAAATGTTAAGCAAGATAAAAATCCTTTTATTCTTGGTGGAGCCGAAATTTACAAATTAGCAATGCCTATAGCCGACAAATTAGACTTGACAATTGTCCATCATGAATTTGAAGCGGATGCTTTTTTTCCTGAAATTGACACTTCCATCTGGAAGGAGAAATCTCGAGAAAAATTTAAAGCTGATGAGATGAATAAGTTTGATTATAGTTTTGTTACTTATGAAAAGTAACTAAAAAAGAATCCTTTTTGTAAAACGTCAAATCAATAAAGCTACATCTAAAGAAATATCATTTTATATGTTGTATTAACAATAATTAATAACTTTTTGACATTAAGATGTTAAAATAACATATTTTTGTTCTTCAATACAGATTCTTCAAAACAAACAAATCACATATACAAATGACTGGTAACAAACCTACATTTGAGAAGATTTTACCGGAATTTGGGAGCTCCTTGTCAATAAGGCTTCATAACGATCTAGTAGAAGAAAAACTTCCTTTTTGGCATTTTCATCCGGAAATGGAACTGGTTTATGTAAATAAAGCTAAAGGTAAAAGACATATTGGAAATCATCTTTCCTATTTCAATAATAGCCAATTAATTTTAATTGGTGCGAATTTACCCCATAATGGTTTTGTAGATAGATTTACATCCAATGGTACAGAAACCGTTATTCAATTTAAAGAAGATTTTCTAGGCGAAAGTTTTTTTGATATTCCTGAAATGATTCTCATAAAAAATTTATTTGAAAGGGCTAAAATGGGAATTTTGTTTGGCAAAGACACCAAGCTGTTATTGGGACCTAAAATTAAAACTCTTATTAAATTAGAGGGAATAGACCGTATCACTCATTTTATTGACCTTTTGAAAGAGTTATCTCTGGCAAAAGATTACACTTTATTAAATGTAGATGGTTATGCCTTTGAAGTTAAACAGCAGGACAATGAACGAATTGACATAATTTTTAAGCTTGTTAGAGAAAATTTTTATCGCCCTATCACACTCGAGGAAGTAGCTGATACGGTAAGTATGACCGTACCTGCATTTTGTAGATATTACAAAAATGTAACAGGAAAGACCTTTACTCAATTTGTTAATGAATTCAGAATTGTGCATTCAACAAAGCTACTATTGGAAACGCACTCCAATATTACAGACGTTTGCCTTGAAAGTGGATTCAATAACTTTTCACACTTTAGCAAGCTGTTTAAGAAAATTACGGGGAAAAGTCCTTTAAAATATCGGAATGAAGTAAAACAGCTTCTCATTCAATAACAACCTGCTCTCCATGATAGATCCGATCGGTTTTGACATAAAAAAATCGTAGAGTATATAAAAATATAGCGACTTTCTATGCCTTATTTTTTTATTTTATCTCCAATCGATATGGCAATCTGGCTTGAACACCTTTAAATTGATATATCTCTTTCAGTCTAGAGTAAATACCATAGTTGGTTTCACCCAATTCTTCTTTCAATAAACTTTCTTTTTTAGCATTAATAAAAGACGACGATTTGAATAAATCTGACAAATCCTTTTCATATTCCGGATAGTTTCTTATTCTATAATTTTCAACATCTGCCATTTCTGCAGCAGTTCTAATAGCATCCTCTAAATTACCTAGTTCATCTACCAATCCGTTCTCTACTGCTTCTTTTCCTGTCCAAACCCTTCCTTGTGCTATGCTATCAATTTCTTCAAAAGTCATATCTCTGCCTTTAGCCACCCTTTTTACAAAGGTTGTGTAAACCGTTTCCACACCTTCTTTGGTTACTTCATAAAATTCATCGGTTATGGGCTCAAAAGGAGTGTATCCGATTGATTGTTTGTTTGTACCTATTTGTTCAGAATTAATTCCAATTCTATTAGACAGATCACTAAAATTCAATAATATTCCAAATACACCTATACTACCTGTAATGGTTGTTGGCTCAGCAATAATTCTGTCCGCATTACAGGAGATATAATAACCCCCCGATGCCGCCATATTTCCCATAGAGACAATAACAGGTTTTTCTTCTTTGGTCAATTCGATCTCGCGCCAAATTAGATCAGATGCCAGCGCACTGCCTCCAGGTGAGTTGACTCTAAAAACAATTGCCTTTACATTGCTGGAGCTTCGAGCTTTTTTTAATGCTTTTATTATAAGTTCTTGTCCAATATAATCTTCATCTCCTTTACCATATTTAATTTCTCCCTGAGCATATACAACGGCAATTCTATTTTTTGAGGTAGAACGAATTCTCCCCTTTCCAGAACTTATATAATCCTTTAGTTTCATTTTATTCAGTTTACCGTCATTTAAAACTCCTGACAGATCCTTTAGAATTTTATCGTATTGATCTCTATATAACTGATTGGTTATCATATTGTTATCTAAAGCTAGATCAGGGTTTCTGGCCAATAGATCATCAGCAATTTGATTAATCTCAAAATTTGTCTTATTTCTACTCTCTGCCATGTCATCTACTAGTTCTCCCCAGATAGAGTTCAAAAATTCTGATGTCTGCTCTCTATTAGCCTCACTCATTTTATTGCTTAAAAAAGGTTCCACAGCACTTTTATATTTTCCATGACGTATTACCTCCATTTTTACTCCATACTTATCCTGAAAATCCTTAAAATATAACATTTCAGCTCTGAGTCCTCTCAGATCAATACTTCCAACAGGATTCACATATATCGAATCGGCAACAGAACTCAAGTAATAGTTTTTTTGATCAAAAAAATCTGCATATGCGGTGACAAATTTACCCGATTCCTTAAATTCATTCAATTTGTCTCGAATAGATTGAGTTTGGGCAATTCCAGAATTTATTTGATTGATCTCAATGCTAATTCCGATAATATTGTCATCATATTTTGCATTTTCAATCGCATTTATTATACTATTCAAACCCATTTTTTTTTCACCAATTCCAAGAATTTCTTCAAATGGATCATTGCTTTTTGGGGCATAGTCCTTTATTATTTCATCCAATTTAAATGTGAGAATTGTGTTCTGTTTTACTTTTATATCTTCCCCTTCACCAAATGAAGATCCTATTGCGGTTCCAATAGCTATCATCACCATAAACATTATAAAAAACGAGATGAAAACACCTAAAATTACTGCCAATAATTCCCTTAAAAATGTCATATAAATATATTTTCTGATTTGACGTTGATATCATGCAATTGTTACAATTTATAAAAATAGGGGAATAAATATAAACTTTTATCCTTTTGTTTTATTTTCTTTGTACCAATTGATGAGAATAGTAAGAACAACATATTTATCTTTAGGAACTAATGCCGGTAAAAAGCTAATTAACCTGCAAAAAGCGGTAGATTTAATCGGAGAGAAAATAGGACATATCAAATCTATTTCCTCTGTTTATAAAACCAAATCATGGGGTTTCGAAGGTGACGATTTTTTGAATATTTGTATTAAACTAACCACAAACCTAAATCCTGAAAATTTAATAAAAAAAGTATTAGAAATTGAGAAACAACTGGGTAGGGTAAGAAAAAATGCAAATGATTATGAGGATCGGAAAATTGATATCGATATCTTGTTATTTGATAATGAAATAATTTTTTATAACGACCTGAAAGTACCTCATCCAAAAATGTTGGAGAGGAAATTTGTTTTGGTTCCTTTAGACGAAATAGCCAGCTCCATTATTCATCCTATTGCAAAGAAAAGGATCTCCTCTTGTTTAAAAGATTGCGCTGACCCGGGAACTATTGTAAAGACGGAATTAAAAATAGAAAGACCAATTTCTTTAGTTGAAAAATTTAATTTTATTGCCATAGAAGGAAATATCGGGTCAGGAAAAACATCGCTTGCCAGAAAAATTGGCGATGATTTTAATGCAAAATTAGTTTTGGAGCGTTTCGCGGACAACGCTTTCTTACCAAAGTTCTATAAAGATAATGAACGCTATGCTTTTACACTGGAAATGAGTTTTTTAGCAGATAGATATCATCAACTTTCAGATGGAATTGCCCAATTTGATTTATTTAAGAACTTCATAGTTTCTGATTATTTTATATTTAAATCGCTCATTTTTGCACAGGTCACCTTAGCTAAAGAAGAATATAATTTGTACCGAAAAATGTTTGATATCTTATACAAAGAAATTTCTAAACCGGATATTTATGTTTATCTATATCAAAATACCGATAGATTACTAGAGAATATTAAAAATCGTGGTCGTGAATACGAGCAAAATATCCAATCTGAATATTTAAATAAAATTCATAAAGGCTATCTCAATTTTATTAAGACCCGAGAGCATTTAAATACTTTAATTATTGATGTATCGGAATTAGATTTTGTGAATAAAAAAGATGACTATCAAACTATTATCAATACTATTTCAGAATTCAAGGGCAATCAATAGACTTCTTCACTACCTAAATATCTATCCCTTGAATTACCCTTTCAACTCTAACTTTTCCGCGAAATAATCACAAAAATCGCGCATGGTAGCACTCATTTTGTCGTCATTTGTTGCTAATTGAAAAGAATCTGCCATCGATACCAAGGTTTGATGGAAAAATTGCTTCATCTCATCTACAGGCATGTCTTTGGTCCATAAATTTATCTTGTAGGTTTCTTTTTCTTTACTATCCCAAACGGAAAGCAAAAGTGCCTTCGACTCCTTATTACTTATTCCTCCATCATCTGCAGACCACTTCATTAGTTCAGGAATTCTATTTTCGTCCAGACCAACTTCAATTTTAATCTTAGAACTATGTTTAATTGCCATAATTTTAAATTTTTGAATATTTCTAAAAAGAGTAATTAAGAAATTCTATATTTAGATTACCCCACGTCCATATTAAAAGTGTCAGAGTATTAATTTATTCCTAATTCCTCTATTTCTTTGGTTTATATTTGGAATTATTAAAGACCTCTTCATTATCCATAAGCATTACCTTTTGTAAGGGCACCTTGTTGTTATTAAGATAGGACTTAACGATTTGCCATCCAAACCAGGCACCAATTCTACCCGGCGATTCCTGATCGATTTCTAAATAAAACTTAGAAAAGGGAGCTTCATCGATAAAACGTTCTGCCAACTGGGTGTCTGAATTATAGAGCATTTCATTTTGTACAAAATATTTCCAGATCTCCGTTTCACTCAAATCCGCCCATACCAATTGATCTTCTGTATATCCTATTATTTCATGCTCAGAAATACCTGGTAGAAAAGCATTTGTCAATACTAACTTTTTTCCTTCCTGGACCATTCTTGAAATCAAATTATTATTTGATGAAGGAGGTAGAAAACGCGTCACAAATTTTTCGGCAACAGCCACAATAAGGTGATCTTTAGTGTAATTTTGTTTTATATAACCAGGGAAATCATCATATATTTCACTGTCCTTTCCTAAAAAAAGATCTAAAGAAATAAATAATAAACTATCGGCTAACACAACGTTATTCTCATAATCCACATTGCTAAGAATAGTAATGGTTTTAGGTTCATTAAATTGAGGATAGTAATACTTTATATGCTTAAACAAATTGTTCAATTGCTCCTCCTCCATCGAGAAATCTGCATATAATTTTTGAGATTCTTCAAATAGAGCAAGTTCATCTTTATTTTGCATTTTGTCAACCCACACACTATCCGGATTAGGTTGAGGAAACAAAAATGGAAATTCAGATTTTAGCTCATTTAAATTTTCAGGTTGTATAGTATAAAATTCTTGATCAAACCGTTTAACAATTGTCTCTGTTTGTATATTACTAACATCAATAAATGACTTTTCTTCTTTTGTGCAACTGAACACAATCAAAAGGAGTAAAATAGTATAAATATTAAATTTCATTGATTATCAATTACAATATTGTGTTAAACAATTATTTTAGTTTTAATTTTAATATTTTTGTGGCAGGCAAATTTAAAAAATTACTTTTAATATGAATGCAGAAAAAGTAACAAATCACATTGTGGGCTGGTTAAAAAACTATGCGGTAAAAGCAAAGGTAAAAGGTTTCGTTATTGGCGTTTCAGGTGGAATCGATTCAGCACTTTCTTCAACACTTTGTGCTATGACAGGTTTCCCTACGCTATGTTTAGAGATGCCGATACATCAGGCAGGTAGCGAAATAAACAGAGCACTAAGTCATATAGCATGGTTAAAGAAGGCTTTTTCAAATGTAAGTTCGACCAAAGTTGATTTAACTCCCGCATTTGATAGCCTTGTTATGACTTTTCCTGATGTTGAAAATGAAGAAGATCGTTTTATGTCGTTGGCAAACACCAGAGCAAGGCTGCGTATGACGTCTTTATATTATTTCGCTGCCTTAAATGGTTATTTGGTAGTAGGTACAGGAAATAAGGTGGAAGATTTTGGCATTGGTTTTTACACAAAGTATGGTGATGGTGGTGTAGATTTGAGTCCCATTGCAGATTTATTAAAAACTGAGGTTTATGAACTTTCAAAACATATAAAAATAAATAATGACATTCTCATAGCTCCTCCAACAGATGGGTTATGGGGTGATGACAGAACGGATGAAGATCAAATTGGCGCCTCTTACCCTGAATTGGAATGGGCTATGCAACAAATGGGTAAAGGTAAATCAGCAAATGATTTCGTAGGCCGTGAAGAGGCAGTTTTTAAAATATACAATAAGTTACATCTTGCAAATAAACATAAAATGGTTGCAATTCCTGTTTGTGCAATTCCTGAGAGTATCAAAAATTAATCTTAATTCAAGTGTAACAGATAGGCCTTACTCAATTCTTTATTTCTCGTTGTAGGGTTTAAAAAAGGTAATTTTAACATTGTTATTCTGTAATGAGGCACAACGTAATTGTCGTCCCAAGTTACATTTTCTGATTTTAACTTATCCATATCCTTATCGTAAACAAAAAGCCATTTTCCTTTATTTTCATCTACTTGAGATAGATCTAAAGCAGGTGTATGTCTTTTAGTATAAAAATTCAGAGACCAACTATTTCGATCATCGTAAATGTAAATATCATTCACATTAATATTTTCCTTATCAATAATATCGATCATATTAAGACCCGCTTGATATTTTAATAAACTAGGATAAAATTGCGTATTTAAACTGAAATTTACAAATACCGCGAATAGTACCGATACAATTATAATTTTTGATATTAATTCCATTTTCCTGACTAAATAATAAACTAAGGTAATAAATAGGATTGCATAGACAATTAGCAATAAATAGGACGCTGGGAATACGTATGTCACTAGTATTATTACGAAAATACTACCTACGATAATTACAAAATATTGAACGTATAATAAAGTTCTAAGTTTTTTGAATTTTGAGGTATCATATAAATAAACCAGGTAACCCGACAATAAAACAGATAAAACAGGAAATAAACTATTCATATAGTGAGGTAGTTTTGATTTTGACAAATTAATTATGATCATTACCAACCAAAACCCTCCAAGAGTTAAAAATTCTATTCCTTTCTTATACTTAAACCTAATTTTAATAAGTTCTTTAGACCTATCGAAAATGGCAATATAGGTTATTAAGGCCCAGGGTAAAAAGGCCCACAATAAGGTGTGAAAAAAGAATAAATAATCGGTATTGTTACTGTTAAATCCTTCACCGGTTAATCTGGCAAAGCTCTGATCCCAAAAAATAAATTTAATTCCCGAAACATTTTTATGACCGTATACCAATTTCTCAGGATAGATATCAAACTGAAGATAATATGCATAAATCATCGGAGTTGAGACTATTAAAAAAGTTATTATCCCTACCAGCACTTTCCAACTCCATACTGCTTTCCATTTTCTACTGTACAAAACATAACATAAAAGTGCAGATCCAATCATTAGAATTGCAAGTTGTCCTTTTGTGCTAAACGCAACACCCAATCCTATAGATCCTAGAACAGCATTCAATAATTTCCCGTGATTTATATATACTACCAATTGCCAAATGGCGTAAATACTAGCTCCTGTTAAAACAGCATCGGTACGAACATCATGATTCGCTAAAATAATAGCTTGAGCAGAAAGAAAAATTAAGGAAGAGATATGTCCGGCATTTGATCCGTATAATTCCTTTGCTAAATTATAACAAGAATAAGCACCAATTAAGGTGAAAATTAAAGCAGGAATTCGATATGCCCATGGTGTTAATCCAAATATTTTAAAAGATAATGCCGAGAGCCAAAAATGCATATGTGGTTTATCTAAATATTCTTCAACACCTTTATATAAATGTATAAAATCATTTTCCAAATACATCCGCATGGCAATTACGGCGTGCGCAGCTGAATCATGCTCCATTAAAGGGATAAACAGGCCTGATATATAAACCAAAGCTAGCAGTGCATACAATAAAATAACATTTCTTTTTGACAAAAATAAATCCATACAAAAGATCAAATATTTAATGAACCCTATTATTTTGGGTAAAAATACAGTTATTTAATATTATAAAATTTATAATCTAAATAATTACACTAATTTTGAAATTTATTTTAATTATGAGTTCTACCAAATTACTTTCCATTATTATTCCTGTTTACAATGAACAAGGCAATGTTGACCTACTGACAAATGCTATTGAAGATGCGATTAAGGAATACAAATATGAAATCATTTTTATAGATGATTATTCCAGCGATAACACCAGAAATGAAATTAAGGAGATGAAAAATCCGAAGGTGGTATTGATCGAGATGAAAAAAAATTATGGCCAAAGTTCTGCCTTACAAGCCGGAATTGAATATGCAAAAGGAGATTATATTATAACTATGGATGGGGATATGCAAAATGATCCAAGCGATATTCCAATGATGTTAGATTTGTTAATTGAAGGGGACTGGGATGTAGTAACAGGTATCAGGCAAAAGAGAAAGGATTCTTTGATTAGAACTTTTCCTTCAAAAATTGCTAATTATATTATACGAAAAACGACAAAATTAGACATTCAAGATCATGGTTGTGCTTTAAAGATATTTACAAGAGAGACTTCAAAAGAACTCAACCTTTATGGCGAATTACACAGATTTATTACGCTAATAGCCCATATAAACGGAGCCAGGATAACCGAAGTTAAAGTAAAACATCATTCTAGAAAATTTGGGGTATCAAAATATGGTCTGGGTAGAACTTTCAAGGTAATTAATGATCTATTATTAATATTATTTCAACGTAAATATCTTCAAAAACCTATTTATCTGTTTGGTAATATTGGAATCTTATTTTTTACTTTGGGAGTTCTAATAAATATCTACTTGCTTATCTTAAAAATATTAGGTAACGACATTGGAAGCAGACCTTTGCTAATTCTCGGCATGCTTCTAATATTGGTTGGTATTCAGTTGTTTACCATTGGGATTGTAGCCGATTTATTAATGAGGACCTACTATGAATCACAGGATAAAAAACCATATAACATAAGAAAAATAACTACTATTGAAAACGGGTAGAAAAAAATTACTGTCTACATTTTTTAAAATAGGATTGAGTGTTTTTCTATTATACTTTGTTTTTACGAAGATCTCCTTTGCTCAAATTTTAGAAACTCTAAGAAGTGTAAAACCATATTTTCTAATATTATCTATCCTGTTTTTTTTACTATCTCAATGGATTTCTGCCAAAAGGCTTTTAATAATATTTCATAATGTTGGATATAATCTTTCCAATGACTCCAATAATATTCTATATTTAATTGGAATGTTCTATAACTTTTTTATTCCTGGTGGAATTGGGGGCGATGCCTACAAAATATACGTTTTGAATAAAAAATTCAAGTGGGAGGTTAAAACATTGACTTCTGCAGTATTTGTAGACCGCTTTATCGGTTTAACTGCCATTGGCATTTTAATTAGCCTGCTTAGTTATAATTTATTAGCTTATAAATTCCTGATATGGCTCATTCCAATTGTAATAGTCTTAATAATTATTGTAGCCTATTTTATTCTTAAACACTTCTTTTTTAAATTTCTTAACGTCTTTTATAAAACCTTGGGAATTTCAATTTTAGTTCAGTTGCTTCAAATAACATCTGTAATTTTTATTATTATGAGTTTAGGCAACCACGATAATTATTTAAATTATATTTTAATATTTTTAATATCATCTGTACTTTCAATATTTTCATTTTCCGGAATTGGAATTAGAGAATATATCTTTTATGAAGCTTCCATACTTTTGGAAATTGACAGTTCTGTTGCGGTGACCATCGGATTAATATTCTCTATTATTACAGCTATGATTTCACTATTTGGTATAGTATTTCATTTTAAAAACTATAAATTGTCATTAGTTGATATTACAAAAAAATAGACCCTTTATAAAACTCTATTTAATTTTTCAAACAACAACTTTTTTAATGCCGTATAATTTACTACCATTTCCAAATTGGATTGACGAGCATTCTCTTCAACTTCAATACTTGAGTCTGAAGGGGACAAATCTTTTAATAATGATGCTATTTTCTGTTCAATTAGGTGTCTTCTTAAATTGTATATTACATCAGTCACGAGTTTTGATAAATGCTTATCTTTACCCTTAACTACAATGTTCTTTCGTTCCCAATTGCTCAGAATGTGTTTATCCTCATCCATTAAAATATTCGATACAGCTGTGGCAATTTCAATATTTTGATGGTTAGTAAAGGATTCAATATTGATACTTTGATCCTGATTTAAATAATGTATAATTTCATTATAAATTTTTAAGAATATTGGATTAGTGAATTCTATTTCGTCATCTTGCAAATGAACATATATCTCGTTAGATATCAAGGAAGTATAATTGTCTTTCAGCATTGTTTTATTTCCCTCTTCATCAACAACGCTAGTATAATCCTCAAAATCTACCTCTTGATTTCCATATAATAACAAGATTTCAATTAATTTTTTTTCAAGGGTAAATAATTGGTCTACCTTTTCAACTACTTTAGTTTCCTTTTTAACACCCGCAAAAGAACTGTGCAATGTTCTTTTATTTTTAGATGAATCACGCTGTTCTCTTTTTCTATTTTGAGAGAGCTCATTAAATAATACCTCCTCAGAAATGCCCATCAACATGGCGCATTCTTGTATATAAATTTCTCTCTGGATATTATTTGGGATCTTAGAAATACTGTAAACAATACTTCTGATCAACTCCGCCTTTTTTATTGGATCATTTTTAGTCTCTTCCAACAGGAGAGAAGTCTTGAACTGAATGAAGTCTTTGGCGTTCTCTGTAAGATAATTCAATAATTCATCATGCGACTTATTCTTTGAAAAACTATCGGGGTCATCTCCTTCTGGAAAGGCCACAACTTTAACGTTCAATCCTTGCTCTAAAATTAGATCAACTCCTCTTATTGAAGCTCTAATACCTGCTGCATCTCCATCAAATAGAACAGTGATATTAGGTGTCAATCTATTTATCAGCCTTATTTGATCAGATGTTAAAGCCGTACCGGAAGAGGCAACAACATTCTTTACACCTGCCTGAACTAAGGATATGACATCTGTGTACCCTTCAACCAAATAGCAATTATTTTCTTTTGCAATTTCTTGTTTAGCCTGGTATAGACCATATAAAACTTTGCTTTTATGGTAGATTTCACTTTCAGGAGAATTTACATATTTCGCTACTTTTTTATCTGTAAGTAAAGTTCTTCCACCAAAACCTAAAACCCTACCACTCATACTGTGAATTGGAAACATGATACGGCCTTTGAAACGATCAAATTTAGTTTCCTTCTTAATATCTTGATCGGCATGCTTAACTATTGTTAATCCTGTTTTTTCAAGATATTCCAGTGTATACTTTTTGTCTATGGCTGTATCAGTAAATGCCGTCCACTGATCAAGAGAGTAGCCTAATTCAAACTTTTTGATTGTTTCATCGGTGAATCCTCTTTCATAAAAATAAGAAAGCCCAATTGCTTTCCCTTTTTCAGAATTCAGCAGTATTTCGTGAAAATAGTTTTTTGCGAATTCAGAAACCAAATACATACTCTCTCTCTCATTAGCTTGCTCTTTTTGCTCGTCAGATTGTTGGGTTTCTTCAATTTCGATATTGTATTTTTTGGCAAGAAATCGTATCGCTTCGGGGTAAGAATAATGTTCATGCTCCATTAAAAAAGTAATCGCATTACCTCCTTTTCCAGAGCTGAAATCTTTCCAAATTTGCTTAACCGGAGACACCATAAATGATGGTGTTTTCTCATCAGCAAAAGGGCTCAAACCTTTAAAGTTCGCACCTGCTTTTTTTAAGTTGATATAATCACCAATCACCTCCTCAACACGTACAGTTTCAAAAACTTTATCGATAGTTTCTCTTGAGATCATAGGCTCACCTGATATACAAATATTTCCTAAGACGGAAAGTTAGATATAAATTAATTTTTTAAAATGGGTTGGTACAAATTGAAATTCTTCCTTTCAAGCTTTTAACCATTTAAGAAACAGCTTTTAATTTTTTTATAGTAGATTTTGTAAGCTTATCTTGAGCATATTTCATGGACACCCTTAATTTAGTTTCATCACTGCTAGGCATTTCAAACATGGCATCATTCAATATTTCTTCACAGAGTGATCGCAATCCACGAGCACCTAATCTGTATTCAATAGCTTTATCTACAATAAAATCTAATGCTTTGTTATCTATTGTGAAATCAATTCCATCCATTTCAAACAATTTTTTGTATTGTTTAATAATGGCATTTTTAGGTTCCGTAAGAATAGAACGCAGGGTCTTTTTATCCAGAGGTTTCATAAAGGTTAGAGCTGGCAATCTACCGATGATTTCAGGGATCAAACCAAAGGTTTTTAGATCTGTTGGAAGAATATATTGCAATAAATTTTCTTCATCAATTTTATCATCTGAAATAGACGCACTATAACCAACCGCCTGCATATTCAACCTCTTGCTTATTACTTTATCAATCCCGCTAAACGCCCCTCCTGCAACAAATAATATATTTTTGGTATCTACTTCTACAAATTTTTGATCCGGATGTTTTCTTCCTCCTTTTGGCGGAACATTTACAATTGTTCCTTCCAGCAACTTCAATAAAGCCTGTTGAACTCCTTCACCAGACACATCGCGTGTTATTGACGGGTTATCACTTTTCCTTGCAATTTTATCTATTTCATCTATAAAAACAATACCTCTTTCTGCTTTATCAACTTTGTAATCTGCGGCTTGTAACAATCTTGTTAATATTGTTTCAACATCTTCACCCACATATCCCGCCTCGGTAAGCACTGTAGCATCAACTATAGCAAATGGCACATTCAACATCCTCGCTATTGTCCTGGCAATTAAAGTCTTCCCAGTACCAGTTTCACCAACTAAAACAATATTACTTTTCTCAATTTCAATATCTTCTCCCTTTGATGTATTCGGGCTTTGTAATAATCTCTTATAATGATTATATACGGCAACAGCCATTACTCTCTTTGCATGATTTTGACCAATAATATATTCATCCAAGAAATCCTTTATTTCAATAGGCTTTTTAACCAAAAATTCGGAAGCGGCCTTATCATTTTGTTCACTAATAGTTTCTTCAATGACAATGCCATGAGCTTGTTCAATACACTTATCACAAATATGTGCATCTACTCCGGCAATTAACAAATTAGTTTCTTCTTTCTTACGCTTGCAAAATGAGCATTCTAACTCCTCTTTTTTTGACATAATTTCTGTTTTAATTCTGGTCAAAATGTCTTAAATCACTCAAAGATAGTAATTTAAACTAAAATTTCAAACAATACATAGATCCAGGCAACATTTTTTACTTAAAACCTATACCTGATTTTTTATTATTTTCTTACCAATATCTCATCAATCATTCCATATTTCAAGGCCTCATCTGCTTTCATCCAGTAATCTCTGTCTGAATCACTATGCACCTTATCTACCTTTTGCCCCGAATGCTTTGCAATAATTTGATAAAGTTCATCCTTAAGCTTCAATATTTCTCTTGCTGTTATTTCTATATCAGATGCCTGACCTTGTGCACCACCCATTGGTTGATGGATCATTATACGAGAGTGAGGCAGGGCAGAACGTTTACCTTTCTGTCCGGCACACATTAGTACAGCTCCCATCGAAGCCGCCATACCAGTACAGATAGTTGCTATTTCCGGTTTAATAAATTGCATGGTATCATACATTCCCAGACCAGCATAAACACTACCTCCGGGCGAATTAATATATATAGAAATATCCTTAGACGAATCTACACTTTCTAAAAATAATAATTGAGCTTGAATTATATTTGCTACTTGATCATTTATTGCAGTTCCTAAAAAAATAATCCTATCCCTCATCAAACGCGAAAACACGTCCATTTGTGCTACGTTCAATTGACGTTCTTCAATAATATATGGCGTTACACTGCTAATTATCTTATCAACATAGAGGCTATTTATACCCTGATCTTTAACCGCGAATTTTTTAAATTCATTAAGGTGATTCATGAAAAATGTTTTATGATTAAGTTTGTAAATATACTCCTTTTTAATTTATTATTTGCCATATATGACACTTCAGGAATTCAATAGAAATTCTAAATTTAAGAGTTCTTCGGCAACAAAAAAACCTCATTAATTATAAAATTAATGAGGTCAATATTTTCCAGATCGAAATTCGTTTTATTTATATACCTCTTTAATAAATTCATCATAGGCAACTTTCTTTTCTTTCAATTTCATATTTTCCTTAAAAAAAGTTAACAATTTTTCATTCATCAATTGATCTGACAGCCTTTTTGACTCTTCCTGATTCGACAATACACGATTTGCTATTTCATCCAATTCTTTTTCTTCAGGGTTCGGATTGCCATATTGTGCCATTTGAGTTTTAATAAAACTCTTCGCAAAGGTCTTTAGATCCTCGTAACTTACCTTAAGATCATTTTCTTTACTTATTTTACTTTCTATTAACTGATAACGCAATCCTTTTTCAGATCTTTTATACTCCTCAATTGCTTGCTCCGAGGTTAAAGGTTTTTCACCTGCTACTTCCAACCATTTTTGCAAAAATTCAGCCGGTAGATCAAATTTTGTGTTTTCAATTAAACTCTCAGTCACCGCATTCAACAATTGTTGGTCTGCCTGGGTGGTAAATTGTTTTTCGGCATCTTCTTTCAACTTCTCTTTAAGTTCCACTTCACTCTTAACAACATCTTTTCCAAATATTTTGTCAAAAAACTCCTGATTCATTTCAGCAAGTTCCGTTTTTGAAACCTCTTCAATAGTAAAGACCAAAGGTTCATCAAAATCATGTGCCTCATCATGGGAAATTCCCAAAATATTCATTAACAGATGATCATCGGAAAATAACTTCTTCGATTTCAGATCGATAATATCTCCAACTATTTTACCAGTAAACTTTTTAATATTAGATTTCCCATTAATTTTGTTGAACTTAAAAGTAGACTTTTTTTCAATTTCTTTTTCTTCATTCACAAAGGTCCCGGTAATATTAGATTCTTCACCTACAACATCTTGCGTAACTATCTTGCCGTATTGTTCTCTTATATTCCCAATCTGATCATCTAACATTTTATCATCAGCTATGATTTTATAGGATGTTATAGCTTTTTTAGGTTTTAAATTAACTTCAAAGTCCGGAGTGAGTCCAAGTTCAAATTCAAAAGTAAAATCATTGGTTTCCCACGAAAAATTTTCTTGAGGTTTTGGTAATGGATTACCCAATACGTCTAATTTCTCTTCTATTAAAAAATTATTCAAAGATTCTTGAATCAGTTTATTTACTTCATCAATCATCACGGATTTTCCATATTGTTTTTTAACCAAACTCATTGGAACATGCCCTCTTCTAAAGCCTGGAATATTAGCTTTCTTTCTATAGTTATTTAGTTCTTGATCAACTTTAATTTGATAATCTTCAGCCTTGATATCAATTGTAACAATCGAGTTTAGAGAATCAATGTCTTTTTTTGATATTTTCATTATTTGTAATTTGACTTTTTAAAAAAATTAAGGATGCAAAATTAATCATTTTGTATCACATAATAACAATCATCATACCAAATCATTTCCTTCTAAAGTTAATGTTTGTTAAAATACCTTAAATAATGCTCAAATTGCTCTTTTCTACTGAGCGAACTACTGTTTTTCGTCCATTAAAGAGTACAACAGTGATTGAGCAATGGATAATAAAATGCTAAATAACATAGCGATCCAAAATCCATCTACACTAAAACCTGAAACCACCTTGTCTGCAAGTAATATAAGCGCAGTATTAATTACCAATAAGAACAAGCCCAAAGTAACAATAGTAATTGGAAGGGTGAGTACCACTATTATTGGTTTTAAAAAAGCAAATAAAAGGCCCAAAACCAGTGCAACGAGTATTGCAACTGTATAACTATCAACCTGCACACCACTTAGAAAATTTGCAATTAATAAAACCGCCGCGGCGGTAAGAAGTATTCTTAAAATAAATTTCATAATAATAGATTTATGTTTTTCAAAGCCAAGTTAATCCTTTCTGAGGAACTCTACAACACTTCGATAGAATTCAGTTGGATTTTCGGCATGCATCCAATGACCGGTATCACGAATTGTAACTATTTTACTATTGGGGAAATGGGATTTAATAAGGCTTTTATCATCGGTCGATATATAACCTGAATTTTCTCCTTTTAAAAATAAGGTTTCACCTGAGTATTCTGTAAAGTCAGGCAAACCATCTCCAACCTCGCCATTGTTATCCGTCAAACTTTCAAGGTTAAATCTAAATGCGAATTCTTTCTTTGATTTGCGATACACATTTTTCAATAAGAACTGCCGAATCCCAAGGTCGGAAATATATTTTTTAAAAACCAAATCAACATCATCTCGAGAATACACCACCGAAAAATCAACCGAATTAAGTGCCTTTAGAATTAACTCGTGGTGGGGAGGATAATATCTTGGTGCAATATCTGCAACAATCAATTTATCTACAATCTCCGGAAAGGTGACCGAAAAAAACATGGCTGTTTTACCCCCCATAGAATGCCCTAAAAGAAAAACTTTTTTTAATTGATGTTCGCGTAGATAAACCGCCAAATCTTCCATCATTAGGTCATAGTTGAAATCATAGGTATGGAAACTTCTACCATGATTTCTTTGATCAACTATATGTACTTCATAATTTTCAGCAAATTTATTCCCGAGAGTTTTCCAATTATCGCCCATGCCCAAATAGCCATGTAATATTATCAGAGGTTCCCCTTTACCCAAGATTAAGGAATGCAGTATTTTCATTATTCTAATTTTCGGCGGTACATACTTATAACATTCTCCAATCCTAAATAAAGAGATTCGCAAATTAGTGCATGACCAATAGATACTTCTAATAAATTTGGCACTTCTTTTGCAAAATAATTTAAGTTCTCTAAACTAAGATCATGGCCCGCATTTATGCCCAAGCCTAATTTATGTGCTAATTCTGCAGCTTCAATATAAGGCTTCACACAATCTTTGTTTCCAAGACCATATCCAACTGCATAGGCTTCAGTATACAACTCTATCCTATCTGTACCCGTTTTAGCGGCATATTCTATTAGTTCTAAATCAGGATCCATAAAAATAGACGTTCTTATATTATGACCATGAAATTCTCCAACTATTTCTCGCAAGTAACTTTGATTTTTTCTTGTATCCCATCCTGCATTCGAAGTTATCGCATCAATGGCATCCGGTACCAAAGTTACCTGAGCTGGTTGAATTTCAATCACTAAATCCATAAATTTCTTAATTGGATTCCCTTCGATATTGTATTCCGTTTTCACTATTGGCGTTAAATCAAATGCATCCTGATATCTGATATGTCTTTCATCAGGTCGCGGATGTATAGTAATTCCCTGAGCACCATATTCCTGAATATCAATTGCTGCCTGCACCAAATTTGGAGTATTTCCTCCTCTTGCATTTCTTAAAGTTGCAATTTTGTTAATATTTACACTTAACTTTGTCATACTTTATTGTAGTATTAGATTTTTAATCATTGACCTTACAGAACCAATAAATTATAAAAAAGATATTATATCTTTACCAAAAGAAAATTAATACCGAACAACAAAATTACAATTTTATAAGCTCATTTTACCGCGGTTAAACAGTTTTATGCAAACCACTGATTACATATCTAATGACATTAAACCTCTAAGGTTAAAAGATAATATTACCCATGTAAAACAGATTTTCTCAAAATGTCCTCATTCTCATATTCCTGTTGTTGATAACAACACTTTTTATGGGTCTATTGCAAGGCAAGATATAGAGTATATTGAATTTGAAAATAAAATATTAAGTAAATTAAAAAATCAACTAAAACCATTTTACACGTCAGATTCGGTAAATTGGTTTGAAGTTTTGGAAAATTTTGCCACTTATAATACAAACTTGATTCCAGTTCTGAACACCAATAATAGATATCTGGGATATTATGAGTTAGATGATTTTTTAAATATTTTTAAATGCACCCCTTTTATACATGAAGAAGGTGTTATTTTTGTGATCTCAAAAAATATTAATGAATATTCTTTTAGTGAAATATCTCAAATAATTGAATCGAATAAAGCCACATTGTTTGGTGCATTTGTGTCGAAAATCGAAAATGATGTTGTTCAAATTACTTTAAAATTAAGTCTGCATGACATTAATAACACTTTGAATTCATTTAGAAGATATAATTATACTATTTTGAATGAGTTTGAGAAAGATAGATATTTGGAAGAATTAAATGATCGATCAAATTATTTAAAAAAATACCTAAACATTTAAGATTTTGAACTTTTAATATGAAGGTTGGAGTTTACGGACAGTCTAATAATGAGACTACTAAAAAATATATCAATTTATTGGTTGATATTTTACATGAAAATAAAATAAAAATTGATTTTGAAAAAAAGTTCTTTGATTTCTATATTGAATCCAATCCAAAAATAAATCACGATACTTTTGAATCTTACGAAGATTTGGATAGTTCTTATGATCTGTTTTTTAGTGTAGGTGGAGATGGTACTTTTTTACGATCTATTTCGTTCGTTCGTGATCTGAATATCCCAATTATTGGAATAAATACAGGGAGATTGGGTTTTTTGGCTACTATTCAAACGGAAAAATTATCTGATTCAATAAAGTTAATTTTAAATAAAGAGTATATAATCAAAGAGCGCACACTTATAAGTGCAACCACTAAAAATAAGAACAAGGATCTGGAAGAATTATACTTTGCATTGAATGAAATTACGGTTATTAGAAAAAATACTGCGTCGATGATCGCCGTTACTACAATACTGGATGGTGAATATCTGACAACATATTTTGCCGATGGACTAATCATTGCAACACCAACCGGATCAACAGGATACTCATTAAGTTGCGGGGGGCCCGTAATAACGCCTTCTTCTAAAAATCTTGTAATTACACCAATTGCACCACACAGTTTAATTGCTCGTCCTTTGGTTATTCCTGATGAAACAAAAATTATATTAAAAGTGGATAGCAGAGAACATGAGGCACTTCTCTCCTTGGACTCCAGACAAACTACTGTATCGAATGAGGATGAAATTTATATTGAAAAATGCAATTTCACTATAAAAACCGTGCAGTTGAATGACCAATCATTTATAAAAACACTTCGGGAAAAATTGTTTTGGGGTGAAGATAAACGTAATTAAATACTCATAGAATAGCACAATTTTACACTTAAAAATCTGTTAATCAAAAAAGGACATTCAATTCATTTGAATGCGGAGGTATTTTTTTATATTTGCAAATTATTTTTTTATGATGAA
>DAOUPU010000139.1 GCA_030625995.1 Flavobacteriaceae bacterium | reverse complement strand
TATGAAATTTCCCCAATACGCTCTGTTGTTAAGTATTCTTTTTCTTAGTAGTTGTACTAATTCTACAAAAAAAGATTATGCTGCAAAGGTCAATCCATTTATAGGAACCGTTGGAAGTGGAAATACGTTTTTAGGTCCGGTGATGCCTTATGGAATGGTGCAATTGGGTCCAATATCGCATTATGATGAAGACATGAATTCAGGAACTATTTATGGCTTTAGTCATACACATGTTAGTGGTATGGCAGGCGGTGGTAACAGAGCTCCTGGAAATGTGAACTTTATTCCAGTAATCATTAATGATGAAAAAGGCGACGGTAAATCTTCTGATAAAAAACAGCTTCATAAATCTCATTTTAAACATAGCAATGAAAGTGCCTCTCCCGGATATTACAGTGTAACTTTAGACGATTACAATATTAATGTCGAATTAACTTCAACCACCAGGGTTGGGTTTCATAGGTATACATTCCCAAAATCAGATCAGGCTGCCATTGTGCTGAAACTTGGCAATGGATCTTTAACGATGAAGGGTAATGAAATTTCAGGAAGGAACAATAGCGTATTTTTTGTTGCTGAATTTTCTAAACCCATCAAGGGTCTTGAAATTACTAACAATGGTATTATTATCGAAACCAATATGGTAAAAGGTGAGAGTATAATGGGAATATTCAATTTTGAAACCAATGAAAATGAGACCATACTTCTTAAAGTAGGAATTTCCATGGTAAGTGTGGAAGGGGCAAGAAATAATCTTAAGAAAGAGTTGCCAGGATGGGATTTTGACCACGTTCTGAAAAATGCTAAAACTACCTGGAATAAAGAATTAGGCAAAATTGAAGTGGAAGGAGGAACGGATACAGAACAAACCATTTTTTATACAGCACTTTATCACGCCATGATCCATCCAAATATTTATATGGATGTCGATAAAAAGTACCGCAGTACAAATGGGAAAGTTTATACTGCAACGGATTTTGATAATTATACAAACTTCTCTCTATGGGACACATTTAGAGCCTTGCACCCCCTCTATACCTTGATAAACAGAGAGATGACCTCTCAATTTATCAGATCGTTTTTAGAACGTTATGATCACACCGGGAGAATGCTGATCATGGAGTTTAATGGCGTTGAGGGCGATCAACCTCCAATGATAGGATACCATTCCTTGTCTGTACTGGCAGATGCATACGTAAAAGGTATCAGAGATTATGATGTTCCAAAAGCATTTGAAGCCGCTAAAAAATTAGCCAATGATCTGGATAGAAAAGGGAAACAGCTCTATTTGGATTATGGATATATTCCCTCAGACCTCAAAGGCCAAAATGTCTCAAGAACCTTAGAGTATTGTTACGATGATTGGTGTGTTACCCGTCTTGCAAAAGATTTTAATGATGAAGACCTTCTTTTTTTTAGCCAGCGCGGTGATTTTTATAAGTATTCGTTCTCAAAAAAGGAAAATTTCATGATTGGCAGGAAAAGTAATTTTCAATTTATTTCTGATTTCGATCCTATGGAAACCACCGGGCATTATACCGAAGCAAACGCATATCAATATTCAACTTTCGTCCCACATGATATCAATGGTCTGATGGACTTAATGGGAGGTGATAAGAATTTTGAAAAATGGTTGGATGATTGTTTCACTATAGAAACCGATTTTTCTAAGATCAATGTACGGGATGTCACCGGACTTATCGGTCAATATGCACATGGCAATGAGCCGAGTCACAGTATAGCATATTTATATAATTATGCAGGAATTCCATGGAAGACGCAAAAAATGGTCAGACAGATACTTGCTACACTCTATACAGACAAGCAAGATGGAATTGACGGTAATGAAGATGCCGGACAAATGTCAGCCTGGTACGTAATGAGTGCAATGGGATTATATTCCGTCACTCCAGGAATGGATTATTATGTAATTGGGAGTCCTGTTTTTGATAAAATTACTTTGAATCTGGAAAATGGCAAATCTTTCGAAATTGAAGCCAATAAAAACAATGCGGATAATGTTTATATTCAATCTGCACAATTAAATGGTAAAGCCTATTCAAAAACTTACCTAAACAATACTGATATCATGAACGGTGGCAAAATTGTTTTTGAAATGGGGGATAAGCCCAATGTCAACTGGGGTTTCAATAAAGAAGATCGTCCTTATTCCGCAAACAAAAAGATTGCATATGCAAAAACTCCAAAAGTAAATTTTTCAGACATTATGTTCTTGGACAACAGAGCAATAACCCTTACAGGTGATGAGCCAAATGCTAAGATCTACTATACTTTAGATGGAACTGAACCAACAGAAAGATCAATACTTTATACCAAACCAATAACGATAAGCCAGACCTCTGTTTTCAAAACAAGGAGTTTTGTAGATGGAATTGCTCCTAGTTATCCATTGACTGTACATTTCAAAAAAATTGATATGCTGGAAGCTGTATATGTAACGGGATTGAAACCAGGAATTAAATTCAAATACCGAGAAGGAAGAGGTGTAATGAGCGCCCGTGATCAGGTAGCTGCTCCAATTTTAGATACCGGTATTTTGGAAACCTTTAATGTCGATGCCATAAAAGATGACAGACCCTTTGGTTATCAATTAGAAGGATTTATAAAAGTGCCGGAAACAGGTGTTTACACATTTTACCTGGAGGCAAATGATGGTGCTATTTTATATCTTAACGATAAAGAGATCATTGATAATGATGGTGGTCACAGAGCGCAGAGATTGGATACCAAGATAGGGCTTAAAAAAGGCTGGCATCCTATAAAAGTTGAATATTTTCAACAAGGACTGGCAAAAAGCCTTTTTGTAATATGGGAAGGTCCGGGTGTGAAGAAGCAGAATTTACCGAAGAACGTGCTTTTTCATTGATACAATTAAAGAAATATTATGCATAATAAGAATTTAATATTACAAATGGTTTTAATGGTCTTTATAGTAGTATTTTTTCTTAATTGTAATTCAATTTCAACAGAAAAACAGCCTGTTGATTATGTCGATCCATTTCTGGGAACTTCAAGTTCTCGATGGATGCTTTACCCTGGTCCATGCCTGCCTTTTGGAATGGTCAAACTCAGTCCTGATAATATGGACCCAACAGGTATGTTGGATGCCGGATATGAATATACTACCAAAAGCATTGCAGGATTTAGCAATGTACATTCATGGATTATGAGCGGTTTTATAACCATGCCTACAACAGGTGAAATGAAAATAAAATCAGGTTCCGAAGCAAATCCTGATGAGGGTTATCGTTCAAAATTTAGCCATGAGAATGAGGCAGCATCCACAGGATATTATTCAGTTTACCTGGATGATTATGATATAAAAGCGGAATTAACAACAACCACCAGAACAGGATACCAACGTTATACATTTCCTGAAAGCAATAATGCACATATTCTTTTTGACCTTCAGATTCCGGAGGAAACCGATGTTAAGATTCTAAGTGCAGAAATTATGAAAGCTACGGATACTGAAATCACTGGTTTTGTGAAACGCATTACCAATATGAATGATTATACACTGTATTTTGTTGCTCAATTCAACAAACCTTTTGATTCTTTAACAGGATGGAAAGGCACTGAAATTGAATCTGATATAGAGAAAATTTCAGTGATTACTAATTTGGATATTGGCGCATTGGTTAATTTTTCAACGGAGAAAGATGAAGTTGTGTTACTGAGAACAGCTATTTCATATGTAAGTGTGGAGCAAGCTCGACTGAACCTGGAAGTTGAAACAGAACCATTTGGTTGGAATTTTGATGCGGTTCATGAAAATGCCAGAGAGGTATGGGGCAAAATATTGAATACTATTAAAGTTGAAGGCGGTTCTGAAACTGACAAAGTAAAGTTTTATACAGGGCTATATCGCTCTTATAGTTCTCGAACCTTATACAGTGATGTAAATGGGGTGTATGTAGATATGTACGAAAAGGAACAGCAACTGAAGAATCCGGATTCTCCCGTATATGGTTCCGATGCATTTTGGAATACATTTTGGAATTTGAATCAATTATGGTCCTTAATTACACCCGATGTTAGTAATAAATGGGTCAATTCTCTTTTAGAAATTTATGATAAAGGTGGTTGGTTGCCTAAGGGACCGGCAGGAATTGAATATACAGGCGTTATGGTTGCATCGCATGGCATTCCAATAATTGTAGGTGCATACCAAAAAGGAATAAGAAATTACGATATTGAAAAGGCATACCGGGCCATTAGAGAAGTTCAAACAAACCCCGGCGGAAAACACGATAGTGGTGGTACAGTAGGAAACCTTGAACTTGAACCCTATTTGGAAATGGGCTTTATACCTATGGAAGAAGGACATGTTTCTAATACTTTGGAATATGCTTACGATGACTGGTGTGTGGCGCAAATGGCAAAATCTCTTGGAAAAAATGATGACTATATCCATTTTATGAAGCGGTCGCAAAACTATAAAAATATTTTTGACCCGTCTACTGGGTACTTTAGACCTAAACATAGCGGAGGTCCTTGGCTCAAACATTTTAGTCCTGTTGTTAAGGCTGTTGGAAAAGAAGATAGTTTTGGTGGAAAAGATTTTAAAGAAGGGAATGCATGGCAATATTCGTTTTTTGTTCCTTACGATCTGCAAGGCTTGATCAATCTAATTGGTATTGATGAATTTAATAAAAGACTTGATGACGGATTTGAATTATCAAAGCCAAATTTTGTTAGTCAATATATTAATCACGGCAACCAACCAAATATGCAGGCTGCATGGTTGTTTAACTACAGTGGGAAACCATGGTTAACTCAGAAATGGGTTAGAGAAATACTTGATAATTATTACGGGGCGGGTCATTTGGACGGTTATCCCGGAGATGAAGATCAGGGGCAGATGGGATCCTGGTATGTCATGGGAGCAATTGGTCTCTTCCAAATGGATGGAGGAGCATCTGCAAAGCCAGTTTATGAAATTTCGGGTCCGTTATTTGAGAAAACGACCATCCAGTTAGATAATAAATATTACAGTGGAAAAGAATTCGTTATTCTGGCTAAGAACACTTCAAAAACTAATAAATACATTCAATCCGCAACATTAAACGGAAAGGAGCTTAATAAATTCTGGATCTATCATTCTGAGCTTGTAAAAGGTGGGGAGTTAATTTTAGAAATGGGACCCGAGCCAAATAAAGATTGGGCAGTTAATGGTTCTGTTCCACAAGTTAATAACGTTGCGCCTATTGTTACAACACCATATGTAATTACCAATAATAAACTGTTCATAGGTAAAACGCAAATATCTTTGACATGTGATACAGATGATGCTGACATTTATTATACGCTTGACGGCAGTAAGCCCACGATAAAATCAACATTATATTTAAAACCATTTCAAATAGAAAGTACAACTATGGTTAGGATGGTGGCATTTGTAGGTGATCAAATCAGTTTACCAGCGGTAGCTATTTTCGAGAAAGCCAAACTGGTGAAATCCAATAAGTTTGTTAATGTGAAGCCTGGATTGAAATACTATTATTATACAGGCTCTTTCTTTAGTGTACACGATTATTTACTTAAGAAGCCAAAAAAGTCAGGTGTTGTAAAAAGGCTAAATACGGACCAAAAGGAAAGTAAAATATATTTTGGTTTTGATTTTGAAGGATATATTAATATTCCAAATGAAGGCTTATACACCTTTTATTTAGTTTCAAATGATGGCTCTGAAATGTATTTGCACGATGAGTTGTTTATAGATAATGATGGATTACATCCAGCAGTTGAAAGTTTTAAAACTGTTGCCCTGAAGGCAGGGAAACATCCTATAAAAATAAAATATTTTCAAGGAGCCGGGAGTGAAATCCTGAAATTGCTATGGGAAGGCCCCGGTATTAAAAAGCAGGAAGTGCCTGCTTCGGTTTTATTTCATAGGTAGAAAAGAAAGTATAAATATATAAATGAAGAAAAGTATGAAACGAATAATAATATTGATGGTCTTAACTTTTTCCGTCACTATCCTGTTGAATTGTAATTCATCATCTTCTTCTAAAAAAGAATTGGCGGATTATGTAAATCCTTTACTTGGCACATCCAGTTCTCGTTGGATGCTCTTCCCAGGGCCTTGTTTGCCTTTTGGAATGGTAAAATTAAGTCCAGATAATACTGATGAAGGAGCATATGCCTTGGGTGCTGGTTATGAATATAAAATCAACAGTATTTCCGGATTTGGACATGTGCATTCATGGATGATGGCAAGTTTTATTACCATGCCAACAACGGGAGAAGTTAAAATATTGGCAGGAACAGTAGAAGATCCCGATTCTGGCTATCGCTCTAAAATCAACAACGAAAATACAGAGGCTTCAGCCGGTTATTATTCCACAATTCTTGAAGATTACAATATTAAAGCAGAACTAACGGCAACAACACGGGGTGGATTTCAACGATATACCTTTCCAAAAAAGGAAAACGCCCAGATATTGTTCGATTTTAAGATAACAGAGGAAGAGCCCTCGACTATTATTGCCGCTGCAATAACCAAGGTAAGCGACACAGAAATTGAAGGGTATGTACAACGTGAAGCGGGCGATTGGAATGAATATACTGTTCATTTCGTGGCACGATTCAATCGCCCGTTTACCTCAATGGGAGGATGGCAGGGGGCTACAATACTAAATAATACTAACGATATAATAGTAACGGAAGATCTGGATGTAGGAGCATTTGTAAAGTTTGATGTCGAAGATGATCAAACTGTTTTAATGCAGACCGCTATATCTTATGTGAGCATTGAACAGGCAAG
>DAOUPU010000134.1 GCA_030625995.1 Flavobacteriaceae bacterium | reverse complement strand
TAAAATTCTATAACATTTTTGAAATGTGTCTTCATTTTTTGACAAAGTATCATAACCATCTCTCCTCCTGTAAATTGGCAACATATTGATATAGACTAATATAGAATTGACAATGGAATTTTTAAATACCTGTGCCTGTGTTATAAAATGAAGAATTCGCTTATTTGTAGCTCCAATAAGTAATGGGTCTAACAAGGCATTTTGATGGTTCGCAACAAACAAGATAGCTTTCTTATCCGGTATGTTCTCTTCTCCCACCATTCGAACACTTTTAAAATAAAATGCAAACCCGGTTCGCATATAATATTTCACAAAATAATACCATAACCTTCTTCTCATGAGGTAATAATTTTATGAGATCTGCTAGACCAACTAAATGCCACGACCAGTCCAGACAGGATATCCCAGATTGCCCAAAAAGCAACCAATAAAGCCGTTCCTCCAAGTCCTCCAAAAAATGTAAATACCAACATCAGTCCTAAACCGGCATTTTGTATTCCAGTTTCAATGCTTAAAGTTTTTTGATCATTATAGGCCAATTTATTGAGCCTGGCAAAATAAAATCCTACAACAAATAAAACTGCATTATGAAGTATCACCAAAAACATAACATGATGAATATGGTTTGTAAAAACATCCAAGTTCTTATAAAAAGCCCCAACTATAAAGGCTAAAAATATTAGAATGGATATTGGCTTTAAAATTTTTGAAAGTTTAGATGCAAAATTCGAATAATAATATTTCACCAGCATTCCGAGCACTAAAGGTATACCTAAGATCAACAACACGATTTTAGTGACTTCCAGAGGGTTCAATGCAACACGCTCGAGTATAGTTGAAGTCGGAGGATACATATTTGCCCAAATAGCAATATTTAAAGGTGTCATAATTAGTGAAGCAACAGAGGCAAATGCGGTGAGACTTATGGAAAGAGCGGCATTTCCACCTGCCAATTTTGACATAAAATTTGAAATATTGCCTCCGGGGCATGCGGCAACAATGATCATTCCCAGAGCAATACTTGGTGCTGGATTAATGATATTTACCAATAAGAATGTTACCAAAGGAATTAACAGGAATTGTGAAATTATACCGACAATAACTGGTTTAGGCGATTTTAACAGATTCGTAAAATCGGTCATTTTTATATCCAATGCCACACCAAACATTATCAATGCGAGGGTAAGGTTTACAACCCATAAATTATCCGTATCAAAGTTTATTCGAATATTATCTATATTCTCGATCATATCAATTTTTAAACGCATATTCTACAATATTAGAACCCATTCGTAAGGCTTCTAATCGAATTTCTTCAGGATCATTATGAACCTCTTTATCTTCCCAGCCATCACTTAGATCACTTTCATAGTCGTAGTAACAAAGCAGTCTGCCCTCAAAAAAGATACCAAATCCCTGAGCGGGCTTATTATCATGTTCATGAATTTTTGGTAAAGCACTAAAATTATATTTTTGATTATATATTGGATGCTCAAAGGGAATTTCTTGAAAATCAATTTCAGGAAAAACTTTTTTCATCTCTTTCCTGACATAGTTATCCATTCCATAATTATCCGAGATATGTAAAAACCCTCCGGAGAATAAATAATTTCTTAAATTTTGCACTGCATTTTCATTTAAGAAAACATTACCATGCCCCGTCATAAAAACAATTGGATAACTGAATATCTCTCTGCTATCAGCTGAAACTATGTTGGGTTTGATATCAATTTTTGTATTTATATTTTCATTGCAAAAAGTGATCAAATTTGGTAAAGCTGTTGGATTGGCATACCAATCCCCGCCACCTTCGTATTTTAATATGGCGATTTGTTGAGAAAAATTATAGCTAATATTAATGAATAAAAGTAAGATGAAGAATGGGTACTTAATATTCATAAAAATAGTAATTAATTATAAGTTACGTTCAATAGAAACGGTCTAGTCCTTATTTTTTAAGATAGAAATAGCATTGCATACAACGATTCCCGCAGTTTCTGTACGTAATCTACTTTTACCCAAAGATAGAGGAATAAATTTATGTTGCAAGGCAGCATTAATTTCTTTTGTCGAAAAATCACCTTCAGGACCAATCAAAACAGTGATATTATCATTAGTTACAGATTCCTGTTTTAAAGTTTGTCTGTCTGTTTCTTCGCAATGTGCAATTAATCTACTCCCTTTAAATTTTTTTTTAATAAACTCAGAAAATTTAATTGGGTCATTTAATTTGGGTAATTGAAATTTTAAAGATTGCTTCATTGCCGAAACGATAACTTTTTTAACCCTGTCCGTTTTGATCTTCTTTCTTTCTGAGTTATCACAGATTATTGGCGTAATTTCATCAATACCTATCTCAGTAGCTTTTTCTAAAAACCACTCGTATCGATCATTCATCTTGGTCGGGGCAATTGCAATGTGTAAATGATAGGCCCAGGGTTTAGGTTGTAGTTCAGCAGAAATAATTTGGATTACACATTTTTTATCATTGGCACTAATTATTTCAGAATTAAATAACAATCCCTTTCCATTCGTGATATGGAGTTGGTCTTTTTCTTTCTTTCTTAGTACTTTAATGATATGTCTACTCTCATTTTTATCAAAAGAAAAAATATTTGTACTTAAATTAATATCCGGATTATAAAAAAGTTGCATCGTTTATTGCCTGGCTATTTTATGATATGTCAAGTTTAAAGGTACATCGTTTTTTGTGAATAACCGGATTAAAATGTCTCCAGATCAAATGAATTTCCGTGTTATCTTCTAATTCAGGAGTAATGAACCCCTTTTTAATGCCTAACTTTTCATAAGACCTATAACATTCTTCGAATATGATGGAGGTGACTCCTTTTTTTTGGAATTCGGGAATAACGCCTATGAGATAAAGAACAGCGGCATCACTATTATTTCTTGCCTTTAATAAATGAAATATCCCGGATGGTAATAATTTACCATTTGCCTTTTGTAAAGCTTTGGCAAATGAAGGCATGGTAATCGCAAAGGCTACTAGTCGATCGTTCTCATCTATAACAAACTTTATAAATTCGGGATTTATAAATGGAATAAATTTCTTTTTAAAATATTTTATCTGAGCATCTGTAACAGGAATAAATGTGGATAATTTGGAATAAGAAGAATTGAATATAGCAAACATTTCTTCAACATAAGGGAGAATATCTTTCGATGAAGTAAAATTTAATTCCCTAAGTTTATATCTGACCTTTAATATTTTGTTTATTCTGGAATACTTTGAAATTCCCACATCTTTTATTAAAAAATAATTCTCGATATATTTTTTAGAGACCTCTAATCCAAATTGTTTGTAGTGTTGTTCATAATAAGGATAATTATACCAGGTCACCATAGTTCCAATATGATCGAAACCATAAGTCAGTACTCCCACCTTGTCCAGATTTGAAAACCCAACAGGCCCTTCAATAAATTCTAATTTGTTTTCTTTTCCAATTTCGATAACCTTTTCCAATAAGGACTTTGAAACTTCATGATCATCAATGAAATCAAACCATCCAAAACGCATTTTTTTAACCTTTTGCTCCTTGACCTCTATCCAATTGATTATAGCAGATATTCTTCCAACTATTGTATCATTTTTATAGGCCAAAAAAAAGCGGGCATCAGCATGCTCAAAAACCGGATTTTTTGTTTTATTAAAGCTGGTCACTTCGTCCTTAATAATAGGAGGAACCCAGTATTTATTATTTTTATAAAGTTTAAACGGAAATTTTACGAACTTTTTGAGCTCTTTCTTTGTAGAAATTTCTTTTACCGTGATCATCAGTCAAAAGTAATATTTTTATTCACTTTTGCTATATTTTTTTTCGGCTTTTTCCTTGCTTTTTTGTTGCTTTATTAACTGTTTATTTTGTTTCTTTTTGGCCTTTTGTGCTTTTTTATTAACCGGAGGTGTTAAGCTTCTTTGTTTAGCCTTAACACTTTTGACATCTCGCTGACCTGAGCCATTCGATTTCT
This sequence comes from Flavobacteriaceae bacterium, assembly GCA_030625995.1. Lineage (GTDB taxonomy): Bacteria > Bacteroidota > Bacteroidia > Flavobacteriales > Flavobacteriaceae > Lutimonas. The sequence goes on along the minus strand of DAOUPU010000134.1, from coordinate 2,998 downwards.
TGCCTGAAAATAAACCACCAATAGCAGCTCCGGTACGAGCAAAAAATCCATCTTTCTCTCCTGACATTGATTCTTCACCGTTATTCACCTTGTTCTTTATTATTTTATCTTTATGTCTGTCAAGTCTCCACGACATTCCGGCTCCTGCTAAGTAAGAGAAATCACTTCGTTCGTCAAGAATGTAACGAAAGGAGACATCAATTTGTAGATTTTTGTTGAATAAATAAACACCACCAAGTCCTATTTGAAAATCGTTAGGAACATTCTTTCTAAAAACCCCTTGATTATCTATAAATGCTGACCATCGCTCTGAAAATGCATAAGTTGCTGTAAGAATATAAGAGTTTTCAGATTGATCCGTAAATGCATTATCCATTATAAAATTAGTAATAAAAATAAATTTATTAGTAAAGTCATTTTGTAAGAAAAGTCCAAATCTAGCGCTCATACCATATGGATTTTTGTACATTTCGTTCAACAAGTTCGTGTTAAAACCGGCATAAACCCCAACAGCGGGTATAAGCCTTCTTGTATCGAATCGATGCCTGGCCTTCCAGCTTCTTATTTCTTTGGACAGATCTTTATAAGTAGGTCTGTAAACCAAATATTTGGCTCCTATAGTAAGCTCACTTAAGCCCAATCCTGATTCATTATAAATATCGGGTTGTGTATAATTCCTATCTTCATTTTGGATTGCCATATCTAAAATAAACTCCAGTTGTTCAAAGAACTGACCCGTTCTAAAAGTTATATCTGAGCCAAATGCTTTGGAGCCATAAGCTACACTCTCCTCATTGATCGGATCCCAATAATTTACCTGATTTATTTTATTATAGAAAAATCCTCCTTCTATCTGATATACCTTAGTACCTATACTAAAAGGGCTACTGGAGAAACCCGGACGATTGGAGTTGATAACTTCCGTATACTGAGCTAAACTTATCTTTATACAAAGCAAGAAAAAAATGGACGCATAAAAATACTTCATTTGATACAAATAAGTTGGTGATTAAGTTTAGATTTTATTAATTAGAAACGTTATTGTTGCTCGCAAATTGTTACTTTTGAAAATAAATTTTAAAAATATGCAAGCGGCGTCATTTATAGGGGTGTTAAATACAATTTTTATCATAATGTTAATCTATTATGGATTAAAGTTTATCGGTAGATTTTTACTTCCTATTCTTTTTCAGAAAGTTGTAAAAAATGCAGAAGAAAAATTTAAACAGCAACAGGGATATCAAAACTATAATACTACAAAGGAAGGGGAAACTACTATTGACAAAAAGCCAAATGAGCAAAACAAAAGAAATAATAGCGTTGGTGAATATATTGACTATGAAGAAGTTGATGATTAGCTATCTTTGTTTTGGGTTCGTATTAAACTACGGAAGTGTTATTTAGGATCAAAGATTAATACTATACATATATATGAAAATAAAAAGAATTATTCCTTTTTTAATAACTTTTTTAACTTTTGTAATAGTTTCCCTGGCCTACTTTTCACCAGTTTTAGAAGGTAAAAAATTATTTCAAAGTGATATTGCTCAGTTTCGGGGAATGTCTAAGGAAGTTCAGGAGTTTAGAGCAGAAAATGGGACAGAACCCTATTGGACAAATAGAGCTTTCGGAGGTATGCCAACCTACCAATTAAGTACTTACTACCCAAATGATTATATCAAAAAAATAGACAGTCTTTTACGATTTTTACCTCGTCCGGCGGATTATTTGTTCTTATATTTTTTAGGTTTTTTTGTGCTGCTCATGGTTCTGAAAATTGATTGGAAATTGGCGGTCATTGGTTCCCTGGCATTTGGTTTCTCTACTTATTTTATCATTATTTTAGGGGTTGGACATAACGCAAAGGCACATGCAATTGCTTATATGCCAATGGTTTTGGCAGGGGTATTTCTGGTCTTTCAAAAAAAATATTTGCCCGGATTTATTCTTACTTCTCTTGCGATGGCATTAGAAATAAATGCCAGCCATCCACAGATGACCTATTATTTGATGTTTATGGTCCTTATTTTTGGACTTGTCTATCTAATAGATGCAATTAAAAATAAAGAATTGCCTGTTTTTCTTAAGAATATTGGCCTATTAATTGTTGCAGTTATTTTGTCCATTGGGGTTAATGCTACTAGTCTGCTTGCTACTAAGGAATATGCCGATGAAAGCACTCGAAGCAAAAGTGAATTGACAATATCACCAACCGGTGAAAAAATAATTCCTTCCGGTGGTTTATCCAAGGAATATATTACTCAATATAGTTATGGTATATTGGAGACCTTTGACCTGTTCATTCCCAGATTCATGGGAGGATCGAACAGTGAGGATATTGGTAAAGAATCCTATACCTATAATTTTTTAAGCACTAAAATTGAAAGGAAACAAGCACAGGGTTTTGCAGAGAATGCGCCGATGTATTGGGGAGATCAGCCAATAGTTGCTGCTCCGGCCTATTTAGGTGCGGTTATTATATTTTTGTTTTTTCTGGGAATCTTTTTAGTGAAAGGCCGAATGAAAAACTGGCTGGTTGCCGCTACGTTATTCTCCATTTTGTTGAGTTGGGGTAAGAACTTTGATCTCCTTACAAATTTTTTCATTGATTATGTTCCACTGTATAATAAATTCAGAGCGGTGTCCTCGATACAAGTGATTGCTGAGTTGGCAGTACCATTATTGGGTATAATTGCTGTACAGAAATATTTGGATGAAAGTGTTCCAAGAGAACGAAAGTTAAATGCCTTAAAATATAGTCTGTTTCTTTTAGGGGGGATGGCACTATTGTTTATAGTGGCAGGAAGTAGCTTTTTTGCTTTCGAGAGTTTTAGTGACGCGAATTATGAAAATATGATCCCTGGTTTTTCAGAAGTAATCATTATGGATAGAAAATCTATTTTCATCCAGGATAGTTTTAGATCATTACTTTTTGTACTGCTTACAGCCTCGATATTATGGTTGTTCCTGAGAAGGAAAATATCAAAAAATGTTGTTT
>DAOUPU010000045.1 GCA_030625995.1 Flavobacteriaceae bacterium | reverse complement strand
CCATACCATTTAATATAAATCCGCATTATCAGGATCCCGACCCTGATTCAAAACACAAAGGAGAGACTCGAGAAACTAGAATTAGAGAATTTCATACGTATAATCAATTGCCGGTTATTGGATTAAGAGAAGGAAGTTGGTTAGAAGTAATTGGAAAAGATATAATTTTAAAGGGCAACCTGAATGCAAGATTGTTTCGAAAAGATTCAGAACCGATTGAAATTTCACCGGATTACAATTTCAATAAACTGTGTTTCGGGTGATTTAAAAATAATATTAAGAAAAATCAGGGCGATATACAGTCTTGTTGAGTTAGCGGTTTTGACTTGTGATTTGGATCATTAAGAAGGCAGTTTTGTAAAATTCAAACCGCCGATTTCGAATGGCATATTAAAAAAAAATTAGCAATAAACCACATGGCCAACCATTGAGGTATCAAACTGAATAAACTGATGTTTAGTGTTTTAACCTATACGTCTGAAGGCTGTAAATTGTTCGACGCAACTTTTTCAATTCTTCGGATTCCGTTTCTATTCAGGATTATTCGATACCGACTAAATTCAATACCTTCTTCGGTATAATATTTTTGAATGATATTAATGAGGTATCCGATCAATAGCTTTGATTTTCTTTTATTGTATGTAACTCGTTAAGTAATAACGGTATGTTGAATGGATGTAACTATAAATGCACATTGAGTTGTATAAATTTGGGATTAACTAATAGTAGGTTTAAGGGTGGTTAGGAATATCAGGAAAATTACTTTCAGATACATACTATTTTGGTTATGTTATAAGTTTAAATTTTGGTTGAAACCCCTAACAATGTTACCCAGTATTTCCAATGTTTATTTCAACCAGGTTGAAGGATTAATCAGGGCATAATATTAGTTAATCTATTGGTTGTATGAGGGTTTTAACGAATTTCAGAGATATACTTATACGATTGGAAATCTTGGTTTAGAAAAATATAATTTATATTACTTGCATATATGATAGTAATACTATTATATTTGCAACTGAATATGAAAAATCTGAAAATACATATAGAAATTAGTCCAAAGTTATATATGAAAAACCCTGATTCTTCTGAATTGGGACGCAAAATTGTTGCTAGTAGTATTGAGATGATAAATGAGCTAGGATTTGAAACATTCACTTTTAAAAAGTTAGGGGAAAGAATTGAGTCTCCAGAAAGTTCAATATATCGTTATTTTGAAAATAAACATACCTTACTAATTTATCTAGTATCCTGGTATTGGAGCTGGATTGAATATCAACTCGTATTTGCTACTATTAACATAGATTCGCCACTTGAAAAGCTTAAAAAAACGATCAAAATTTTAGTCCAGCCCACAAGTGTAGATTTACCTACGACATATATGGACGAAATCTTATTAAGTAATATCATTGTGACTGAATCTGTTAAAGCTTATCATACAAAAGAAGTAGATCACGAAAATGAAAAAGGCTTTTTCAAAACATATAAACAAGTAGTTCAAAGAGTAAGTAATATGGTATTAGAGGTTAATAGAAAATTTGAATTTCCACATATGCTTATTTCTACTGTAATTGAAGGTGCTCATCAACAAAAGTTTTTTGCGGAGCATTTGCCTGGACTTACCGATGCCAAACATGGAAAGGATACAATTTCAGAATTCTACACTGACATGGTATTAAAAGTTGTTAGATGATCAGGAATAAAGTCACATATAATTATTTTAACTTATTATATCCGCTGAAACATTGGATTATTTTTTGTTTTCTGTTATTTATTGTCGCAAAACCTGTTATCATCATTATTGCTGTAGTAGTAGAATCAAAATATGAATTCTATGACAATTTAGTCAACGAAAATACGGAAGAACAAAAAGAGGACAATAGTGATGAAGAAAAGATCCATCAATCTTTTTATTTTAAAACCAGAACCTTCACAGTAATATCAGTTTCCTACTTTGGCGGTAGTAACCGTTTTTTAAGTTACGAGCCGGATATTCATTTACCTCCTCCCGAACTATAAATTACTTCACTCTTTATTTTTTGAGTATTGATTTTTCAAAATACGACTAAATAGACTTTTAAGATTAAATAAGGAGTTTTCACAATCATTTTTACAAATAAATCTCTTTTGATTAAATAATTCTAAGCATCGCCTTTAAATAATTTAATGGCTAGTTGCTAGATATGCATAAATAATATTTAAAATGAAAAAATTATTCGATTTTAAACACTTTAAAGGCGACCTATTTGGTGGAATTACTGCTGGTATTGTTGCGTTACCATTGGCTTTGGCCTTTGGGGTTAGTTCAGGTTTAGGCCCTAGTGCTGGGCTTTATGGAGCTATTTTTGTAAGTTTTTTTGCGGCACTTTTTGGAGGCACGAATACACAAATTTCTGGCCCTACTGCACCTATGACTGCCGTAAGTATGGTAGTAATAGCAGGAATTATTGCTGCTTTTGACGGAGATGTATCAAATGCATTACCAGCTATTCTTACTGTATTTTTGTTGTCTGGACTCATGCAAATTGGTCTTGGATTGATAGGTTTAGGAAAATACATCAAATACATTCCTTATCCTGTTGTTTCCGGGTTTATGACTGCAATAGGAATAATTATCCTATTAACACAAATATTGCCTTCTGTTGGTTATTATCCCAAAGAAGATAGTGAATTTGTAACTCAATTTAAGCCACAAGCTGAAGAAATTATATTAGATAATATTTTAAAAGATGAAGCGGGAGAAGGTATCTTAGTTTTGGAAGATTTTAAAGAAACGATAACCAGAGCAGAGGAGATTACTCAGGATCAAATTTTAAAAGAATCACAAACACTTGCAAGTAGTGAGGCTTCAGGAGTAATAGGAGCCTTAAAAGTACTGCCAAGAGCACTGCAAAATATTATTTGGTTAGAACTTATACTTGCTTTAGGAACTATTCTTATTATTTATGGTTTTAAACGTATAACCAATAAAGTGCCAAGTACCTTGGTTGCACTTTTGGTAATGTCGGGAATAGCAATTGGGTTTAATTTGAATTACCGGCCTATTGAGGAAATACCAAGTGGTTTACCTCTACCTAATTTTGCTATTATTACAGAATTTAGTTTGGGTAGTATAACCCCTTATATTTTTACAGCATTGACATTGGCGCTTTTAGGAGCTATAGATTCTTTATTGACTTCTGTTGTTGCCGATAATATGACCAAAACCAAACATAGGCCTAATAAAGAGTTGATCGGTCAGGGAATTGGCAATAGTATTGGAGCAATATTCGGAGGTATTCCTGGGGCAGGAGCGACTATCAGAACCGTAGTTAACATTAATGCAGGAGGGAAGACCCGATTATCCGGTATGATTTCGGGTGTATTACTTCTTGTGATATTATTGGCATTAGGCCCTATAGCATCTCAAATTCCTGCGGCTGTTTTGGCAGGAATATTAATTACTGTTGGTATTGGTGTTATGGATTATAAAGGATTAAAAGCTATACCAAAAATGCCTCGCACTGAAGTTAGTATTATGATTGTGGTTTTGGTATTATCATCTGTGTGGAATCTTGTTTATGCTGTTGGAATAGGGTTAGTAATAGCTTCATTGATGTTTATGAAAAAAATTGGCGACATGACAGAAGATAGATCAAGTATAGAATCGTTTGACAGATCAAAAGCCTGGCCCGATGAAATTAATATCCCTAAAGATTTAAAAGAGGATGTTTTTATTAAACATATTCGTGGTCCTTTATTCTTTGGTTCTACAAGTTATTTTCAGCAATTAGTTAAACAAATACCACCAACAGCGAATACAATAATTATACGAATGGGAAGAATGCAATATATGGATCAGTCAGGCTTATACGCAATGGAAGATGTTTTGATTGACTTGATCAAACAAGGCAAAGTAGTATTGTTAGTCAATATTTTAGAACAACCCCGATATATGCTTGAACGTATTGATATTATTCCTGACTTAATACCAAAAGATCAAATAATAGACAATTTTAAATCTTGTTTGATTTGGATAAAAGAAAATAAAAATTAAATAAAACATTATGAGAACGCAAACACAATATACACAAGATAACCTATCTACAAGAAATGCTTATGAAATTTTGGTTGAAGGCAATCATAGATTTATACAAAACCTAAAAGCGAAGAGAAATCTACAAGAACAAGTTATAGAATCAAGTAAAGGCCAGTTTCCTTTTGCCGTTATACTTAGTTGCATTGATTCAAGAGTTCCGGTTGAATTGGTTTTTGATCTAGGAATAGGCGATGTTTTTAGCGCAAGAGTTGCGGGGAATATTATTAATGAAGATATATTAGGGTCAATAGAATATGCATGTAAAGTTGCCGGAGCCAAAATTATCGTTGTTATGGGGCACACAAAATGTGGGGCTGTAACTGCGGCTTGTAATAATGTTGAACTTGGAAATATTACATTATTATTGGATAAGATTAAACCTGCTGTAGACATTATTAAGCTGGAAAATAAGAAAATAAATTTCGAGTTTATAGAAAAAGTCGCTCTCAAAAATGTCCAATTATCGATTGATAGGATTTTAGAAGAGAGTTCAATCCTTTCTGAAATGCAAAATAATAAGGAAATTGAAATTATAGCAGCAATGTATGATGTGTCTAATGGAAAAGTCAATTTTATTAGGGAATGACAAAGACATATGTACAAAGTTGGCATCTATTTTTAGTGCTACTTTTTTTATCTTTTTCTACTTTTTCACAAGAAGAAACAGGTAATTGGTTAATGTATTTTGGTACAAATAGAGTAAGTGATAAATTTAGTGTTCATACCGAAATACAATATCGCAATCATACTGTAATTCCAAATAATGTAGAGCAATTATTGTTGCGAACTGGATTAAATTATCATTTTTCAAATAAAGCATTTGTAACTGCTGGATAAGCTTATATATCTTCCTATATTTTTGAATCTGATGAAAAATCAACAGAAACAAAACAACATCGTATTTGGCAACAATTTATTTTAACCAATAAAATTGGAAGAGTAAAATTTGAACATAGGTTTAGAATTGAACAACGATGGGTAAACCAAGATTACAAAAACCGTTTTCGTTATCGTTTAATGCTATTTATCCCTTTGAATGAACCAAAAATTGAAAAAGGAACTCTGTTTTTAGGATTATACGATGAGATCTTTATAAATACAAAAGAGCCCTATTTTGACAGGAATAGACTGTATGGAGCACTGGGTTATCAGGTTAATAAGTCCACAAGCATTCAAGTAGGAATGATGCATCAACAACTTACTAATTATGGAAAATGGTATTTACAATTTGCCTTAATATTCAATCCTGATTTAAGAAATAAAAACAATTAATTCAAACAGATACAATGCTTAAAAACTTCTTAGGGAATAGTCCCTTATGGTACAAATACACAATAATAGGATTTCTGATTTTTAATATAATATCCTATTTCACTCTTGGAGCAACTATAACATCTTGGATATTTATCGCTGAATTTATCTTTACGTTGGCAATGGCATTAAAATGTTATCCATTAATATCAGGAGGTCTTTTGGCTATTCAAATATTAGCTTTAAATCTTACAACCGCGAAAAATGCCTACCATGAAGTGGAACAAAACCTTGAAGTGATATTGCTATTGATGTTTATGGTTGCAGCCATTTACTTTATGAAACCATTATTAATGTTTATTTTTAGTAAAGTCTTTACTAAAGTAGAATCAAAACTAGTTTTATCTCTATTCTTTGTAATTCTTTCTGCAGCCCTTTCTGCATTTCTAGATGCATTAACCGTTACCGCCGTTTTAATAAGTGTAGGGGTTGGATTTTATGGCGTATATCATAAAATTCATTCAAGTGATCTTGACTTAGATGAAGACGGAACATTAGATAAAAAACAATTGAGTGGTGAGACTCTGGAACAGTTTCGCAGTTTCATGAGGAGTTTGATAATGCACGGAGTTGTAGGTACTGCTCTTGGTGGGGTGATGACTCTTGTCGGTGAACCACAAAATTTACTAATTGGAGAAAAAATGGGTTGGGACTTTATAGATTTTTTTATGCAAATGAAAGTTATAACTATCCCTGTTTTCTTTGCAGGATTATTGACGACTATACTTCTGGAAAAACTTAAATTATTTGGTTTTGGAGCAAAATTACCGGATGTCGTTCGTAAAATAATTGAGAACTATACAATAATAGAAGATGAGAAACGAACTCAAAAAGAAAAACACAAACTTATTGTTCAGTCTGTTGCTATGATATTACTGATTGTAGGTTTGGCCTTACACCTTGCTCCGGTAGGTTTTATAGGATTGGCCTTGATTATTTTTCAAACCGCATTTATGGGTATCAACGATGAACATCAAATTGGTCCTGCTTTTGAAGAAGCACTGCCATTTACCGCCTTATTGGTTGTCTTTTTTGTGATTGTAGCGATGATTCATGATCAGCATTTGTTCAATCCAATTATTGAGTATGCACTTTCTATGGATACTTCAACACAACCTACTATGTTTTACATTGCAAATGGGATTTTATCTGCAATTAGTGATAATGTATTCGTTGCAACAGTTTATATTAACGAAATAGAAGCGGCATTTGAAGCAGGGGTATTATCACGTTCGCAATATGAAAAATTAGCCATTGCAATTAATACGGGGACTAACTTACCAAGCGTAGCAACACCAAACGGCCAAGCAGCGTTTTTATTTCTACTTACCTCATCATTAGCTCCATTAATTAATCTGTCCTATGGCAAAATGGTAAAAATGGCTTTTCCTTACGCCGTTGTGCTCGGAGGAGTTGGTTTATTGGGTGTAATATATTTATTATAATTATCCAATAACTGTTATAATTACGTAATTATTTCGAATAAACAATCTTTAATAATGGAATCAATGTTAATGATGGTTAATTCTATTCAGAGATGTTTATTGAAGGAATAGAAAAAAATCCAATAGAAGTTCGGGAGATATATTATTTATTAGTCCACTTATTATAAGGATTTTGTGCCAAATAGGAATTGTAATATTTTTTATCACCTGTAACTTCTTTTCCCAACCATGCTGGTTTACTAAAAAGAGTATTCTCATCAGGTAATTCGATTTCCGCGATGATCAATCCTTGATTTTCTCCATAGAATTCATCTACTTCAAAGAAAAGATCTTTATTGGCTGAAATAATATATCTTTTTTTGTCGATAATGCCCCGTTCACAAATTTTAAGTAATTCGACTGCTTCTTTTTTCGGAATCTCTTTTTCCCATTCAAATCGTGAAATACCGGATGCATTACCAATACCTTTTATAGTTATAAAGGCTTTGTCTCCTTTTATTCTAATTCTCACGGTTCTTTCGGGTACTGTGGATAAAAAACCTTGTTTAATAACCATCGAGGAGATAGCATGCTCTTTGAAGCTACCTTTAACTAAAAATTTTCGTTCTATTTCTTTACTGACCAAAATATCATTTGATATTAATTTTGAACATTTCTTTGTCTTCCAGTTTACCAATTAAAACATCCTTAGGGCTCACTGGTCCCACACCTGCAGGAGTACCGGTAAAAATAATATCACCAATTTTTAAAGTAAAAAACTGAGAGACATATGCTATAATTTCATCAATTTTCCAAAGCATGCTTTTGGAATTTCCATCCTGAACCAATACCTTGTTTTTGTATAATTGAAAATTTAAGTTTTCAAGATCATAATTTTTCTTTGGGTAAAATTCTCCTATTACAGCGCTACCATCAAAAGCTTTGGACTTTTCCCAGGGCAATCCCTTTTCTTTTAATTTGCTCTGTAAGTCTCTTGCTGTAAAATCAATTCCTAATCCAATTTCTTCATAGTATTTAGGAGCGAATTTTTTATCGATATGTTTTCCTAGTTTACATATTTTAACCAGTATTTCTACCTCATAATGAACCTCATCGGAAAAATAAGGGATTACAAATGGATGTTTTTTTAACAATATGGCGGAATCAGGTTTGAGGAAAATAACCGGTTCAGCAGGTCTTTCGTTTTCTAACTCCTCTATATGTTTGGCATAATTTCGCCCGATACAAATTATCTTCATTTAATTCGTCTTTTTGATAAATCAATTAGTTTTCTTTCTGGCGTTAATCCGCCTTTTAAATCCACCAATTATTACAGTGATATTAATCCAGATCCCCTACATCAGACCTGCCCTCCTTCCCTCATTCACTTTTTTCTAACCACAAGGCACGCAATGTATTACGCAATGGGTGCTATAGTTTTAAGGTAAAAGTATATCCTATCTCAGATACAATAGGACTTTCAACTTTTGTCGTTCGATTTTTAACTTTTTAAGGGATCCATTTTTTTTCAAAATTAGGCTTGCGTTTCTCCAAAAACGCATCCCTTCCTTCCTTTGCTTCCTCTGTCATATAAGCCAAACGTGTCGCTTCTCCGGCAAAAACCTGCTGTCCCACCATGCCATCATCAGTTAAATTCATGGCAAATTTCAACATTTTTATGGAGGTTGGCGATTTTGCTAATATTTCTTGTGCCCATTGAAAGGCGGTACTTTCTAAATCTTTATGAGGAATTACGGCATTGACCATTCCCATTTCATAGGCTTCCCGGGCGGTATAATTCCTTCCTAAAAAGAAAATTTCTCTCGCCTTTTTTTGTCCTACCATTTTGGCTAGATAAGCAGATCCATATCCTCCATCAAAACTGGTCACATCGGCATCCGTTTGCTTAAAAATGGCATGTTCCTTACTTGCCAATGTTAAATCGCAAACCACATGTAAACTATGTCCGCCTCCAACGGCCCATCCAGGTACTACTGCAATCACGGCCTTAGGCATAAACCTTATTAAACGCTGGACTTCCAGTATGTTCAAACGATGGTATCCGTCTTCACCAACATAGCCCTGATCGCCTCTGGCCTTTTGATCGCCACCACTACAAAAGGAATATATTCCATCTTTGGACGATGGACCTTCAGCGGATAGCAATACAACGCCGATAGATACATCCTCCTGAGCGTCATAGAATGCCTTGTATAATTCGCTTGTCGTTTTAGGTCGGAAGGCATTTCTCACATCTGGCCTGTTAAAGGCAATACGGGCCACCCCATCACATTTGCTATAAGTAATATCCTCGAATTTTATCGCTGTTTTCCAATTGGGACCTTTCATTTAATAAGTTTTAATGTTTATTTAAAATATTTACTGATTGAAATCGTTGGTTAAATAGATTCGAAAGACGAAATTAACAAAAGTTTATAAATTAAGCTTCTTGTTGGTTGTAATTATCGTTAAATCTACTTTAACAAAAAACATGAATTATGAGAAAACTGGTCTTGATAATATTTATTTGTACCACATTTGTTTACGGACAAGATAATATAATATATAAGAAATTTGATTCGTTTGAATTAAACGCGGAGAGGACATTGAAAATTTATCTTCCACCCACCTATGACAATGATGAGGCAAATACCTATCCGGTTGCCGTTATTTTTGATGCTGAATATTTGTTTGATGTTTATGTAGCCAATGCAAAATTATTTGCTTCCAGAAATAAAGCGCCCGAGCAAATTATTGTCGGGATATTTCAAAATCAAAATGAAGAGAGATATACGGATTGCGATTTTAGTACAGATAATGGGTTACCCAATGAAGACGGAACTAAATTTTATACATTTGTAAGGGAGGAGGTCTTAAATTATATCGATGATAATTACAGAACCTCTCTGTTTAAAACCATCGTTGGGAATACACTAACCGCGAATTTTCTAAATTATTTTTTCTTGGAAAATTATCATCCATTTAACGCTTATGTTAATATTAACCCAAGTTATGCCACCCAAATTCAGGAGCGAATTGAAGCAAAAAGTCAGAACTTAAGTTCCGAAGTTTATTATTACCTAAGTTCAGGCGATTTTAATCTTGAGAAGAGGAAAAAGGCAATTAACGGGGTAAATAGTCTTCTGAAATTATCTGAAAATGAATATTTTAAGTATAAGTTTGACGATTTTTCCAATTCTACAAAAACTGCCTCCATAGGACAGGCGATTCCAAGTGCATTGGGTTTTGTATTTAACATGTTTGCACCTATATCAAAAATAGAGTTCGAAACAACCATAGCGCAAATGAGTCCGGGAGAGGCCATTGAATATTTAGAAAAAAAATATGTTGAGATCGATTATTTATATGGTTCCAATGTGAAAATTCGAGAGAGCGATATTTATATGATCGAGCCGATCATTATGGACAAAGCAAATGGAGATTATCTTGAGGAATTTGGTAAAATGATCGTTCGTCTATATCCCGAATCACCAATGGGAGATTTCTATATTGGTTATTATTATGAAACCGGGTATGATTATAGAAAAGCCTTAAAATATTATAAAAATGGTTATGCGAAAATTGGCTCAGATAATCCAAATTCAGATTCCTACTATGCCAATATTGAAAGAGTATTAGATAAGCAAAGAGCTGAAAAATTAGGATATCCAATAGGCGATGATGGCACTGAAGAAACTGAGGATGTTGAAGAAGAAGCGGAAGAAGGGGAAGTAGAAGGAAACAATAATTAATATCTTGGTATTGATAAGCATTTTCAAAACAATTAATCTACCTATCTAAACAAATAAAAAAGGGAGGCCAATCAGGCCTCCTTTTTTATTATTTATTCTTCATTTTTTGTTTTTGCTTTTGATCTTCATGCATTTTTCTTTTTTTCATGGAATATTTGCGTTTACTATCCATTCTCCATTCTTCAAATTGCTTATCATTTAATATCTTTTTTATTTCTGTTTGATATTTTATTTGAGCATCTAACATATTATTCTTCATATTGAATTTTTCGTCAGAGGAGAGTTGTTGATCACCTTGCTTCATTGAACGATGAGATTCCATTAGTTTTTGTCTATTATTGGCTCCTTTTTCGTTCAGGTCCAGAAGTTGGCTTTCTTGTAATTTATTTAGATTCAATTTTAGAACCATTTGTTTGGTTTTAAGAATTGCTCGTTGTTCGGGAGTGAATTGATTTCTTTTCTTCATTTCACCGGATCCATTTTGCGCAAAAGCAAAGACTGTAAATCCAAGGAGGAGAATGCTTAGTATTTTTTTCATGATGATAATTTTAAATGATTATATACTCTAAGACTGTTATGCATCAATAAGGTTTAAGCCTTAACAAGAATTTAACTAAGTGTGCTGATTTAGTGCTGTGCCGGTACCTAACACCAATTTTTAACGTATTTTTGCAAAATGAAAGAAAATTATCAGCTTTCTGATTGGTTACCAACTACTAACAAGGAAGTTAGGATTAGAGGATGGGAGGAATTGGACGTAATTATTTTCAGTGGAGATGCCTATGTGGATCACGCCGCATTTGGGCCTGCAGTATTAGGAAGAATATTAGAGAGTTTTGGTTTGAGAGTTGCAATTATTCCTCAACCGAGTGTTCATGATAATTTGCAAGATTTTATTAAGCTTGGCAGCCCAAAATTATTTTTTGCTGTTACATCAGGCGCAATGGACTCTATGGTAAGCAATTATACAGCAAATAAGCGCAGGCGTGATAAAGATGCCTATACTCCAAACGGTGACAAAGGATTTCGACCTGATTATGCCACAACGGTATACTCAAAAATTTTAAAGGAAAAATTCCCTGATGTTCCAGTGGTTATTGGTGGAATCGAGGCATCACTCCGCAGAGTTACTCATTATGACTATTGGAGTGATACTTTAAAACCAAATATATTATCGGATTCGAACGCTGATCTGCTGGTTTATGGAATGGGTGAACAGCCATTACGAGAACTCGTAGAACTTATTAAAAAAGGAGTCCCATTCGACGCCATTAAAACGATCAAACAAACAGCTTATTTGTTGAGTAATGACGAACCCTTACCGATAAATAAAAATTGGGAAGATGTTAGTATACATTCTCACGAGGCCTGTTTAAATGATAAGAAAACATTTGCTGCCAATTTTAAAGTAATTGAGCAGGAATCCAATAAAATTTTTGGAAGAAGAATTCTACAAAAGGTAAAAGGTAAGACCCTGGTAATAAACCCGGTGTATCCAACAATGACGGAAACAGAAATTGATGCTTCCTATGACTTGCCATACACTCGATTACCCCATCCAAAGTATAACAAGCGAGGTGCAATTCCCGCCTATGAAATGATCAAATTCTCTATTAATATTCATAGAGGATGTTTTGGAGGATGCAGTTTTTGTACTATCTCCGCCCATCAAGGGAAATTCATCGCCAGCAGGAGTAAGGAATCAATTCTAAAAGAAGTAGATGAGGTAACTCAAATGCAAGATTTTAAAGGTTATTTATCTGATATCGGTGGGCCTTCAGCCAATATGTATAAAATGAAAGGTAAAATACAAAGCATTTGTGATCAATGTATAGCACCTTCCTGTATCTCACCGGTTATATGTCATAATTTAGATACTTCCCATAAACCACTAACTGAAATTTATCAAGCGGTAGATAAACACCCAAAAGTTAAGAAATCATTTATTGGCAGTGGTATTCGATATGACATGCTGGTGCCCGAATTTAATAAAATGGCTGATCCGAAAGAGTTGGAAGACTATACAGAAGAGGTAATTACCAAACATGTCTCGGGCAGATTAAAAGTGGCACCCGAACATACTTCAGATGCCGTACTTAAATTGATGAGGAAGCCATCCTTTAAATATTTTCATAAATTCAAAGAGAAATTTGATCTTATCAATAAGAGGAAGAAATTGAATTTGCAATTAATTCCTTATTTCATATCTAACCATCCTGCTTGTGAACTTGAAGATATGGCCAATCTTGCGGTCGAAACGAAAGACATGGGTTTTCAGTTAGAACAGGTGCAAGGATTTACACCAACACCAATGACCGTAGCCACGGTAATATATTATAGTGGTTATCACCCTTATACCTTGAAAAAGACTTATACACCCAAATCAAAGAAGGAAAAGGAGGAGCAGCATCGATTTTTCTTTTGGTATAAAAAAGAGAATCAGGCCTGGATAAGAAAAACCTTAAATAAGGTGCATAGAAATGATCTGTTGGATAAATTATTACCGTCGTTCAATAAAAAAGTCAGGAAACAGAATAAAAAAGCAACATTGAAAAGTAATAGATCGTCAAAAAATTATCAGAGCGTTTTGAGTAAAACTACCCCTAATAAAAAACGTATCAAAAATAAAAAAAGATAAAAACCACCTTGATAAAAACGTTTACATTTGTAGAATTATTTAAACTATTTGTTAGAATAAAATAAATTATTTATGAAAAAACTATATCTATTATTTCTTTTTATTTCAGGATTGAGTTTTGCTCAGGAAACAGTTAAAGTTGATTTAACGAATCCTAGCGCCACTATTTATACGCATTTATATTTTTTACAAGATTCGAGCTATGATGCTGGTAAAGCCGCTAGAACTGTTAGAGGAAAGAATAGCCGGGATGCCATATCCAAATCAATAAAAATCAAAGAAGTTTTAGATGGTAAGGGACTAATTGTTAATTTTGATAAGGTTCCTGAAGATAGGGATTTTATGGATACTATTTCAGGTATTCATGCGGGTTTGGATAAGCCCAGTCACAGATTTTATCTGTTTCCAAACAGGATGCCCGAAATTTATTTAGAAAAAGCGGGAAATTATTGGTATTACTCCAAAGAAACTGTTGATAATATTGATCAAATTTATTTAGAGACCTTTCCCTGGCAGTTTACTTATCTACAAAAAAAGTTTCCAAAATTATTTAATCAAACGGTATATGACATTAAAATATGGAAACCCATTGGTTTACTGATTCTGATTATTTTATGTGGAATATTATTTTTTGTTTTAGATAAGATCATATTTTTCATTTTAAAAAGAACGCAAGAATTAATCATTCGCAGACCCAGTTTGAAATCATTTGAGGTTTTACACGAATTAACCCGACCTATTGTTTTGATTATAATTATTGAGTTTATTGAGGTGGTATTACCTTCCTTACAATTATTTTTCATCAACGACTTTTTGTTTTTGTCGTTGGATATTGCCAAAACAGTTTTTTGGGTCTTTGTCTTCCTGAAATTGATGAAGGTAGTACTTTCAATATATAAGCAACACTCTGAAAAGACAATAACAAAATTGGATGAACAGTTAGCTCCTATATTAAAGAAGGTATCCGATGGAATAATAATTATAATTGGATTACTACATGTTTTAACCTTATTTGGTGTTGATCCGATAACGGTTCTGACTGGAGCGTCCATTGGCGGTATTGCCATTGCATTTGCTGCCCAGGATTCGGTTAAGAATTTGATAGGTACTATAGTCATATTTTTAGATAATCCGTTTCATAT
>DAOUPU010000022.1 GCA_030625995.1 Flavobacteriaceae bacterium | reverse complement strand
AATGAAAAATAAATAATTATTCCTATTACAGGAACAGTGATTACCAGTAAAATATAAGCTAAGGCTTTTGTTGAACTGTTTGTGTCGAAAAGTATTCTGTAGAGGGTATATATTATAAGTGGAATATAAAGAAATACTAATACGTCTAGTATTTGTTGAATAGTATCGAATATTAAAGGCATATAGGGTGTGCTTATTTTTAATTAATAACCTGAACTCTGTTATGCTGATATCTTATGAGTCTAAATATAGTACTATAATAATTCAAAATCAAAAATGCCTGTACTAATCAAAGAACAGGCATTTAATAATTAAAATTTGATTGTTTTTAAACAAGCATTGTTACCGGATTTTCAATAAACCCTTTTAATGTCTGTAAAAAGAGTGCAGCTGTTGCACCATCAACAGATCGATGGTCACAGGCCAAAGTTAATTTCATTGTGTTTCCCACAACTATTTGACCTTCTTTAACAATTGGTTGTTCAACAATTGCCCCAACAGATAATATTGCCGAATTAGGTTGGTTTATAATAGAAGTGAAATCGGTAATCCCAAACATACCTAAATTAGATATAGTGAACGTACTACCTTCCATTTCATCAGGTGCTAATTTCTTATTTCTGGCCCTTCCTGCATAATCTTTTACATGACTGCCAATTTGAGTTAAGGATTGTTCATCGGCAAACTTTAGTACCGGTACCATCAGACCATCATCTACAGCCACTGCAACGCCAATATGTACATGATAATTCTTGCGTATCCTATCGTCAAACCATTGTGAGTTTACCTCTGGATGTAATTTCAATGCCAGGGCTGTGGCTTTTACGACCATATCATTAAATGAGATCTTTGTGTCAGGTATGGAATTGTATTGGTTCCTGAACGCGATGGCATTATCCATATTAAACTCAACGTTCAAATAATAATGAGGCGCCGTGAATTTAGATTCTCCCAATCTGCGTGCGATCACTTTTCTCATCTGAGAATTAGCAACCTCTTCAGAGCTTTCCTGGCTTTTAGGAACGAATGGTAAGTTGGTATGCAAACCTGAACCAGGCACGTAATTTTCAATATCACGTTTAATTATTCTACCGCCTTCCCCCGTACCGCTAATATGCTGTAGGTCAATGTTTTTCTCAGCAGCTAATTTTTTAGCCAGAGGCGAAGCAACGATCCTGCCATTCGAACTCGTGGCATTTTTTTGAGGTGCAACAGTTGCATTCACTTCCTCTGTTTTAGATGTTGGAGCCGTTGTCTTTAGTTTTGATTCTGCAATTTTTTCGGCAGCAATAGCCTGATTTTTTAAGGAGGCAATAACATTGGTTACATCAGTTCCTTTCTCACCTATTATTGCTAATATAGAATCTACCGGTGCAGTTTCACCTTCTTTAATACCTACATACAATAGTGTTCCCTGATGAAAGGATTCGAATTCCATCGTAGCTTTATCTGTCTCTATTTCCGCTAAAATATCTCCTTCATCTACTTTATCTCCAACTTTTTTTAACCAACTTGCCACTGTGCCCTCAGTCATGGTATCGCTTAATCTGGGCATTGTTATTACTTCAATTCCTTCCGGAATTATTACTTCTTCCTGAGAACTATTTTCTTCCACTGCGGCTTCTTTTTTTATTTCTTTTTGTTCTTCATTAACTTTTGTACCAGCACCATTTAAATGAACTTCAATGTTTTCACCATCTTCCCCAATAATTGCAAGCAAAGTATCAACTGCAGCTGTTTCACCTTCATTGATACCAATATATAGCAATGTGCCTTCATGGAAAGATTCAAACTCCATTGTGGCTTTGTCAGTTTCAATTTCGGCAAGAATATCTCCTTCTTCAATTTTATCCCCGACTTTTTTAAGCCATTTTGCGACAACACCTTCCGTCATTGTGTCACTTAATCGGGGCATGTTTATTATTTCGGCCATACTATTTACTAATGTTTATTAAAAGAAATATTATATTTTATAATCGGTGCTCTAAAAAGGGATAGTCCTTTTGTTCATAAACCATATCATACATTTGCTGAACTTTAGGAAACGGAGATTCTTCCGCAAATTTTTCGCATTCTAATACTTCGGCCTTTACGTCCTCATTGATCTTTTTAATCTGTTTTTCCGTTAAATATTTTTTATCTTCAATTACTTTCAAAACCTGAGTGATGGGGTCAATTTTTTTATACTCAGCAACTTCATCCTTAGTTCTGTATTTTTGAGCATCACTCATAGAATGTCCTCTGTACCTGTACGTTTTCATTTCTAAAAAATAGGGACCTTTTCCACTTCTGGAATGTTTTAAAGCTTTGTCCATCGCTTTTGCAACGGCAACAGGATTCATGCCATCTACAGGCTCGCTTGGCATTTCATAACCCAATCCGAGTTTCCAAATATCGGAATGACTTGCTGTTCTATCCACAGAAGTTCCCATGGCGTAGTAGTTGTTCTCAACAACAAAAACTACAGGCAATTTCCAGAGCATCGCCAGATTAAAAGTTTCATGCAAAGATCCTTGTCGAGCTGCACCATCTCCAAAATAAGTTATGGTGACACCATCTCTTCCAAAATATTTATCCGCAAAAGCCAAGCCTGCACCCAGAGGTATCTGACCTCCTACAATACCATGACCTCCATAAAATCCTTTTTCTTTGGAGAAAATGTGCATAGAGCCACCCATACCTTGTGAGGTACCGGTCTCTTTTCCGTAAAGCTCTGCCATAACTCTTTTTGGATCCACTCCCATACCAATTGGTTGAACGTGATTCCTATATGCGGTAATCATCTTGTCTTTGCCTAATACCATCGCGTGTAGCGCGCCCGCAAGTACAGCCTCTTGACCATTATATAAATGTAAAAAACCTCTTATTTTTTGTTGAATATAAACTGCAGCTAATTTGTCTTCAAATTTTCTCCAAAAAAGCATGTCCTTATACCAGTTAATATAAGTTTCTTTGGTTATTTTCTTCATCGGTTAAATATAATAATTAAAGGAAACGCAAAAATACAATTTAAATGTAAAACATTAGTGAGACTCTAAAAAAAATTAATTTGAATTTTTCAACAAACCAGACCTGCACGTACCAGGGAGTCATCCTGCCCGACAATATTCAGGTGGCACAATACTCCTCTCGAAACCTCAGGATCAGAGAATACTTGGTTAATCCTAATTAGTGTTTGGTCGGAAATAGGCAGAATTTTACAAATCGAATTAATTTTGATAAGATCTTTGCTTTTTTATGTGAGGTGATGCCATAGCATCAGGCGACCTGCCACGCCGGCAGGCGGGTTATAAAAAAGTGAAGAGATTGCAAAAAGAAACGTTTTAGATTTTTGTATGTTTCCGACCAGGCGCTAACTAGATGACTTTGACAAATTTCAAAGATTGGAGGCTTGGGAGTGCAGAGAAGGAATGAACAGGTCGCTCCAACGGAGCTGATTTAATCATTCCAACTATTTTTTTATATTTTTCTTGTTTTTTAAAACAGTACCTCAAGTTTTGAGGCTGTGATAAAAGTGAGTCAGATAAAACAGAAAACTTTAAAGCCCAGTACGGGCGAACCATTTACATCAAAAGTAAACGGGTATAATAAGCTCCGTGTAGTAGCGACATATAAATTTAAAAAAGCCAGCTATATCAACGGGTCTTGACAACCGGTCTTTATCCTTGTATATGTGCAAAGCTAAAAACAACAATTATCCGGGTTATTATTTTAACAAGCAAATATATTATTCTTCCATGTAATCCTCAATTGGATTGCATGTGCAAACGAGGTGACGATCGCCATACGCCTCATTAACTCTTCTAATTGTTGGCCAATATTTGTTTCCTTTTATATAATCCAAAGCAAAAGCAGCTTCTTTTCGTGTATAGTGAAAATTCCACTCATCATTGGTTAGCATAGCTTCCGTATGCGGTGCATTTTTTAGTACTGATTCCTCTCCATTAAAGGCATCAATTTCTTTCTTGATCTGTATAAGGGCATCGGCAAATCTATCTATTTCATCCTTATTTTCACTCTCGGTAGGTTCAATCATTAGCGTCCCGGCCACAGGGAAAGAGACCGTTGGCGCATGAAAGCCGAAATCCATCAATCGTTTTGCGATATCAGTAACTTCAATCCCTTTTGATTTAAATTCTCTAAAATCGACTATCATTTCGTGCGCAGCGTATCCTTTTTCACCTTTATAGAGAATTTTATAATGTTTTTCTAATCTGGCTTTTAGATAGTTAGCGTTTAGTATTGCAATTTTAGTAGCTTGCGTTAGTCCACTACCCCCCAGCATTTTTATATAACTATAAGAAATCAGGTCAACCAGAGCAGACCCAAACGGAGCGGCAGAAATTGCTGTAATTGCTTTACTGCCACCGGTTTTCACGACGGGGTTAGATGGTAAAAAATCTACTAGATGTTCTGCAACACAAATTGGTCCAACACCCGGTCCTCCTCCTCCGTGAGGAATTGCAAATGTTTTATGTAAATTTAAATGACAAACATCTGCACCAATTTTTGCCGGGTTGGTTAATCCGACTTGAGCATTCATGTTAGCGCCATCCATATAAACCTGGCCTCCGTTATCATGGATTATTTTTGTTATTTCCTGTATGGCAGATTCGAAAACACCATGTGTTGACGGGTAGGTTACCATAAGTGCTGCAAGATTGTCTTTGTGCAGAACCGCTTTCTCACGTAAATCATCAAGATCGATATTCCCGTTTTCTGATGTTTTAGTAACCACTACTTTCATTCCTGCCATGACTGCCGAAGCAGGATTTGTACCGTGTGCAGAGGAAGGAATTAAGCAAATGTTTCTCTGTGTCTCTTTATTTGATTGATGAAAGGCTCTAATAACCATCAAACCAGCGTACTCCCCTTGAGCCCCTGAATTTGGTTGTAAAGATGTTGCAGCAAAACCGGTAATAATATTCAGATCATTTTTTAAGCCATTTAGCATTTCATGATAGCCCTGTGCCTGACTTACAGGAACAAATGGATGTATTGAATTCCAGTTACTCATACTTAGCGGAAGCATTTCAGTAGCAGCATTCAACTTCATCGTACAGGATCCTAAAGAAATCATGGAATCGGTCAATGAGATGTCCATGCGTTCCAATCTCTTGATATACCTCATCATTTCTGTTTCTGAATGATGGTTATTAAAAACTTCATGGGTCAGGTAACTGGAAGAACGTTGCAATTCTTTTGGTACGGACAGGCTTATTTCACAATCTGTGATGTTGAAAGAATACAAATTTTCCGCTTGGGCCAAAATTTGAATAATTTTCTCAATGTCATGGAAAGTTGTTGTCTCATTGATAGAGATTCCAATGGTTAACTCATCGATATAAAGAAAATTCATTTTCTTTTTTTCTGCAATCACTTTGATGGTCTTTGCACTGGATACTTTTATTTTTAAGGTATCGAAGAAAATTTTATTTTGCTGTTCCAAGCCTAATTTTATCAGTGCTTTGTTTAATAAATTGGCATGTGAATGAATTTGGCGCGCAATATATTTTATACCGTCGCCTCCGTGATATACGGCATACAAACCTGCCATTACTGCCAATAGAACCTGGGCAGTACAAATATTCGATGTGGCTTTTTCTCGTTTAATATGCTGTTCGCGAGTTTGTAGAGCCATACGAAGTGCTCTGTTATCATCAACATCAACTGTAACACCAATTATTCTACCAGGAATAAGACGTTTGAATTCTTCTTTGCAGGCAAAATATCCAGCATGAGGACCGCCAAAGCCAAGAGGAACTCCAAATCGCTGTGTTGTTCCAATTGCAACATCAGCACCCATTTCAGCTGGGGATTTTAAGATAGCTAAACTCAATAAATCGGCTGCTACCACAATTTTTATTTCACTTCGATGTGCAATTTCTATAAAATTAGTATAATCAAATACTTCACCGTGTTTGGCCGGGTATTGTAAAATAGCACCGTAGAAATGTTCATCTAATTCTATTTCTTCGGGATTCCCTATAACCAACTCAATACCTATTGGTGTTGAACGAGTTTTTAAGATATCTATCGTTTGGGGTAATACCTCTTCAGAGACAAAAAATTTATTTGTATTCCTTTTTTTTAGATTCCTGCTCCTGCCATTAAACAGCATGATCATTGCTTCTGCCGCTGCGGTACCTTCATCCAGTAACGATGAGTTTGCGAGAGCTAATCCTGTTAGATCACAAACCAAGGTTTGATAATTTAATAAGGCTTCTAATCTGCCTTGAGAAATTTCTGCCTGATAAGGCGTGTAAGATGTATACCAACTTGGGTTTTCAAAAACGTTACGCTGAATTACTGCCGGTAAAATCGTGTCATGATATCCGAGTCCAATATATGTTTTGAAATTTTTATTTTTATTGCCGAGATTTTGAATATGGGAAGCAAACTCATTTTCGCTCAATGCATCGGGTAAATTTAAAGATTGATCCAATCTTATATCACTAGGTATAGTATTGTATATCAACGCATCAAGTGACTTAACACCTATGGTCTTTAACATTTCTTGAATTTGTTTTTGATCTGTTCCAAGATGACGTAATACGAAAGAATCTGTTTGCATAATAAGTTTATTTTAAGATGGCAAAATTAACAAACAAGAATTAAAAATTTGATAATGAAAGATTATAATTTTTGCTGTTTTAATTGGTGATTATAGAGGTCCGCAACCCATAAGGTTCCATTTATTATAATTACATCCGCGGGTTTATTCAGTTTGTCAAACCCATTTTCAGATGTTGCTTCGATCTCTGTGACCTTTGTGTCATTTTCTATTTTATAAATTACGTTCGCGCCCATATCGGCAACATAGAGATTACCCTTATCATCAGAAGTGATACCATGAGGCATTTTTAAAGGATGGTCAAGTTCTAATTTTTTAATTTCTTTACCCGGTGTAAATCTGTAAATACTACTGTTTCCTGCATCACATATTACAATATCATCACCGTCAAAAGCCATGTCAATTGGATATTTCCAATCTACCATTATTGGTGCCAAAGAGTCTTTTCCAACCAGACTGGTCACTTTTCCGTTCTTTAATTTTCTTATTTTTGCATTTCCAATATCGAGAACATAGATATCACCTCGTTTACTATATAAGACCTCATGTAAAGAGTTGAATTTAGCCTGGGCTGAATCACCATCAGCAAATCCATTAATTTTGGGCGTTCCGGCGATAGTTTCTATCTGAAATTCATCATTTTCTTTAGTAATTTTTCTAATGACATTATTGGAAGCACTTGCAATATAAATGATATCATTTTTTTCGTCATAAGATACTCCGTGAATTCCGTCAAACAGAGCTTTGTTAAGATCACCATCCTGAAATCCCTTTTTATCAGGTCCTCCAAACAGTGATGTCACTTTGCCATTCTTGTCCACTTTTCTTATTGCATAATTATTAAAGTCAACGAAAAGAAAAGTTCCATCTTTATATTTTGAAAAGCGGATTGGTTTATCTAGTTTGACAGGTTCATCAGAAAATCCTGCCTCCCCGGTTCCAATAGACTGGCTATACAATTGAGAGGTAACAAGGACGAAAAATATCAGAGTTACAATTAATGATTTCATTTGGATAATTTTAATTATTAAATTTATAGCAAAAATACATCAATTTTAACTGGAGTTTAGCATTTGAATAGCATTAAAATCATTTTTGGAAATGAGTTTTTTTAAAAAGTATTTTAACTTTTATATCTATAGTAATATACATGTTTCACTAGCTGTGATGTGTTTGACTAAAATTACCTTATTGCAATTTGATATTGCAGAAAATATAAGTCCCTTATTTGTTTTTTTTGCTACAATTATTTCCTACAATGCGATTAGATTTATAAATATCGATAAAATTAGAGATGCGTCCTCGGCATGGATACGGAGCTATAAATTGCAACTATTAGTACTCAATCTAATTTGCTTGATTGGATTGGCAATAACCACATATCTCTTAAAAATTAAATCACTTATAGTTTTGTTTCCATTTGTTCTTGCAACTTCTTTATATATTTCTCCGTTCAAAATGTGGAGATTAAATTTACGGGATGTCCCGGGCATAAAGCTTTTTTTAATTGCTTTCTCCTGGGCTGGAGTGACTGTTTTGTTCCCAATTGTTCAAAACGAAGTGGAGATAAGTAAAAACATAATGCTTCTCTTTTTTGAAAGGTTCTTATTTATCGTGGCTATTACTATACCCTTTGATATCAGAGACATTGATTATGACAATCCTAAATTATTTACCTTGCCACAGGTCATTGGAATTAAAAAATCCAAACTAGTAGGAATAATCTCGTTGACCCTGTTTTTTCTGATGGAATTATACAGATCGTTTAACTCCGGGAATTCCATTTTAGTAATCTTTATTGTATCGATCATCTCCTCCATAATGATTGCTTATTCCAGTAAGGATCAAAGCAATTATTACAGTAGTTTTTGGATGGAGGGAATTCCTATAATTTGGTTTTTTCTTACTGTCATAACTGGAGCATAACGAGTATGAATTAGGTATCCATTTCTATGGATTTTTGGGACAACCTACTATTTATTACATGTACCAAACCTAACAGACGGGTAAAATATAAGTATTGGAAATAAAAAAGCCTTCACTATTAATGAAGACCTCTCTATATTTTATGAGTATTTATTCGTTTACGAAGAAAAGAATTTTGACATTTTCTTTTTTTCTTCCTCTGCAAGTTGTGAATCAATTAATATTCTACCACTATGCTCATCTGTAATTATTTTTTTTCTTGCTGCAATTTCTACTTGTCGTTGCGGAGGAATAGTAAAGAATGATCCGCCCGAAGCTCCTCTTTCTATGGTAACTACTGCCAATCCGTTTCTAACATTTGAACGAATTTTTTTATAAGCTTTGAACAGCCTCTCTTCAATCAACTTTCCAAAGTCTTCCGATTTTGAAAGAAGCAAAGTCTCCTCTTTTTCAGTTTCTTCTAAAATGGAATTTAGTTCACTAAGTTTGTGTTTCAAATGAACTTCCTTTTCTTTTACTTTTTCTTTCGCAACCTCAAAAATTTCATTTTTTTGAGCTATTTTCACTTGAAATTCACTGATGTGTTTTTCAGCTAATTGAATTTCAAGATCTTGAAACTCAATTTCTTTTGTTAAGGAGTCAAATTCACGATTGTTACGCACATTTTTTTGCTGCTCCGTATATTTTTTGGAAAGAGATTTTGATTCTTCAATATTATTTTTCTTGTTTGCGATGGAAGTCTCCAAATTTTCAATATCAGTACTAAAATTATTCAATCTTGTTTGCAGACCCGCAATTTCATCTTCTAAATCTTTCACTTCCAATGGAAGCTCTCCTCTTGTATTTTTTATTTCATCAATTCTTGAGTCAATAAGTTGCAAATCATATAGAGCTCTTAATTTATCTTCAACGGTAACTTCTTTCTTTTTTGCCATTTATAAGTAATTGATTGGATTTGTATTTTTTTCTGATAAAATGATTGCAAAATTAGTAAATTTTTTTGTAAGATAATCCACTATTAGATTTTTTGTGAATTGTTCACTTTCATAATGACCAATATCTACCAAAATGATCTGGTTTTCAGCACGAAAAAAATCATGATATTTTAAGTCGGATGTGATATAAACATCGGCTCCTGAGTCTTTTGCATGAGATATTGCGAAGCTCCCAGATCCACCAAGTACCGCTACTTTTTTTATTTTTTTATTGTTGAAATCAGTGTATCTTAGGGTTTCCAGATTAAATTTCCGTTTTAAAAAATTTAAAAAATTCATTGCTTCCATTTTCTCATTTAGTTCACCTACCATTCCCATTCCTATTTCCTGATGTTTATTATCTAAAGTTACTACATCATAAGCAACCTCCTCATAGGGGTGATTTGTGAAAAGGGCGTTTAAAATTTTGCCCTCCAGGTGTTTTTCAAAGATGACACTTATAAAAGTTTCCGGTTCAGTGTGCATTGTCCCCTTTTTTCCTAGAGCAGGATTAGAGTTCTCATTGCCTTGATAGGTTCCTGTGCCTTCTATATTAAAGCTGCAATTGTCATAATTGCCAATATTGCCTGCGCCTGCTTCAAATAATGAAGTCCTCAGACTATCCGCATTTTTATGTGGTACATAGGTAGTCAGTTTTTTTATATTCCCCTTTTGTGGAATTAAAACATTAGTATTAGTAAGTCCAATTATTTCACACATCTTTGCTGAAACCCCTTGAGATGTATTATCTAAAGCAGTATGTATGGCGTAAATGGCGATATCATTTTTAATAGCCTTAATAACTGTTCTTTCTACATAATTTTTACCGGTTAGCCTTTTTAAACCATTAAAAATTATGGGATGAAAAGCAATTATAAGGTTACATTTCTTATCAATTGCCTCATCAATTGTTGATTCTAAAGTGTCTAATGCAACTAAGATCCCGGTAATTTTCTTATCATAATTACCTACTAGTAGACCAACATTGTCAAAATCTTCAGCGTATGCCAGGGGTGCTAATTTTTCAATATAATCCGTTATGTTCTTTACAGTCATTTGGAAGGTTTTTCGATTCTTAATATGTACTTATCTAATTGGTAAAGTTATCTTATTTAATTGAATTTTAATTATTGAAATTGATGCAAAAACTCCTTTACAGAGGCCCAGTATTCTTTATGATCACTATTGCTTGACCACAATGCTTTTGAACCGTGTTTTCCTTCTTCAATTGGTAAAAAATATTTTTTGTCGGTCTTAACCGCATCATATATTACTTTCCATTGCTTTGCTTCGTTCTTCGCAGAGGTAATAAAGATCGGGCATTTTACTTTTGATGCATAATCTCGGATCTCTTTACCTTCTATTTTAAAATATTCTCCGGGAGAAAAGGCGAGGATACCATCTATTTTATCTGAATGAACACTTCCCAAAAAGAAGGTTAATGCGGCTGAATAGGAGCTGCCCCAGATGATTATTTTATTTGGATTTAATTTGTTTCTAACGTAGGCATATGCTGCTTCTAAATCCGGAATTGCGTCTATGTACTGTGTAGGTTTGTTCAATTTTTTCGCATCAATATGTGTTTCATTAATAATTCCATTTACTTTATCACCGGACCTTTGGTCAATTGCCAGACAGTTAAAGCCGAGTTGATTTAATTTGGGCGCAATTTCTTTATATTCACCTCTGCTATATCCCGCCTGATGAAATAATAGGACAAAAGGAGCATCTGCAAGCGATGTCATATACAAATCAGCAGTGATGTTCACACCGTCGCTAGCCTTGAAATGTATAGTTTCTTCATTGAGACCTGAGTTTTTTTGAGCGTAATTATTTTGGATCAGAAGTATGCAAAAAATTAATAAGGTTTTTAAAATTTTCACTTGTTTAAATTTTTATAGGTTCAATCTGATCATAAAGTTAAGGATTTTTTAAATTTATATAGGAAGACCCATTAGGGAATCCATTATTTTAATGACCATTAATTGGTTATACGTAAATTGACATAAATCAATTATATTTGTATGTGCCAATAAATTTAGAAAAGATGAAACGAACATGAATAAACCCGCCTGCCGGACGGGCAGGTTTTATCAATTATTTCACAAAAGGGAATGATTATCCCGAGTACTCGGGATCATGAGAGAGCGTAGCGATTACCTACGTTCTTAAATTTTTAATTAATTTATAAATAATTACAAAATTTTAAACGTATGAAAAAAAGTAATACAATTCTAGTGAGTATGTTTGTTGTTGGAATTTCCTATTTATTATTCTCTTATAACGTAGAATCGGAGTCGGAATATGAAGCTCTTCAGATAACAGATTTAACAGAAATTCCAGCCGATGTACATTCTATTTTAGAAAATAAATGTTTTGAATGCCATACTTCAGAATCGAAAGGCTCAAAGAGTAAATTAAAATTGAACTTTGATAAATTTACCAATGGAGATTATTCGAATGGTAAATTGGTGAGTAAATTTGGGAAAATAACGAAGCAATTGAATAATGACAAAATGCCTCCAAAAAAACACTTGAAGAAGAATCCGGATCAGAAGTTAAGTTCAGATGAATCGAAGTTGATCATAAATTGGGCAACTGAACAAGCGAATATTTTAGCTGGAGAGTGATTTTATTTTAAAAAAAGGTGTTAAGTTCTTTATTATGAGCAAAAGAAAGAAAATATTTTGGTTTTTATTAGTAGCTGTATTGGTATTGATGCAATTATACCCTGTTTCACGTCCGGAAGTAAGTCCAAATAATCCGGATGATCTAATGAAAAATGTTGATGTACCTGTGAATATTTCTACCCTTTTGAGATCCACATGTTATGATTGTCATTCTAATGAAACAAGATATCCATGGTATTCTAATGTTGCACCTGTAAAATGGCTTGTTTATTATGATATTAATAATGCCAGAGAGGAATTAAATTTTTCGGAATGGAATAGTCTGAATAAAATGGATAAGGCCGAAATACTTGATGATATCTCTACGGAAGTACTTGAAGAAGAAATGCCTTTAAAAATTTATCCTTTGATGCATTCAGAGGCTAAATTGAGCAAAACTGACCGTGAATCTATTTCAGAATGGGCAGAAATGCTGGCTGAAGATTTATTTGAATGAAAGGATTTAAGGAGTAAGAAGTATGGAGTAAGAAGAAAGTAGCAATTTCTTATAATCTCTATAAATCATCATCAAATTGTCAAATTGATTTATTTTCAAATTACTTCTTTCATCTTGTTTCTTTTCTCTTTTATCTTGTTTCTTTTCTCTTTTATCTTGTTTCTTTTCTCAAAAAATCACTATTTGAAAAAGGTCTTCGATTTTTCCCAATGAACACTCATGTCTTCTAAAGTCATGTCTGTGAGTTGTTTTCCTTCTTTCGCAGCTTCATTTTCGAGAAATTGAAATCGTTTAATGAATTTCTTATTTGTTCTTTCCAAGGCGCTTTCCGGATCAACATTTATAAAACGGGCATAATTAATTAAAGAGAACAGGACATCTCCGAATTCAGCTTCAATTCTCTGAGATTTCTGTTCAACTTCAACATGTAGTTCATTGAACTCTTCCTGCACTTTTTCAAAAACTTGCTCTCTTTTGTCCCAATCAAATCCTGCAGCAGCGGCCTTGTCCGATATTCTACTTGCCTTTACCAAAGCCGGCAAGGATTTTGGGACACCTGAAAGAACAGAACTTCTGCCTTCTTTAAGTTTTAACTTCTCCCAATTTTTAGCTACATCTTCATCCGTTTCAGCAATTACATTACCAAAAACATGGGGATGTCTGTGTATTAATTTTTCATTGATACTATTAATAACTTTCTCAATGTCAAATTCATTTTTCTCCGAGGCAATTTTAGCGTAAAAAACGATATGTAGCAATAAGTCACCAAGCTCTTTTTTAATTTCAAGAGTATCATTTTCAAGAATGGCATCACCTAGTTCATAGGTTTCTTCAATTGTCAGATGACGAAGTGATTGCATGGTTTGCTTTTTATCCCAAGGACATTTCTCACGGATTTCATCCATGATATCCAAGAGTTTTTCAAAGGCTTTGATCTGTTTGTCGCGAGAATACATTTTATGCTTTTTCCGTACCGGATACTTCTTCATCGCTTTCATCATCCACTTTTTCCGTATCAGAAAAATCGAACCCGGTTGCGATTAAAATATTGTACCATTTTGCTATTTTTTTAAAATTTGAAGCATATACCCTTTCTTCATCATACTCTGGCAGGACCTCTCTAAAATAGTCAAGTAATTGTTTTTTGTCCGTATTAGGGTCTAAAGCCTCTCCACCATCTTCCTTCGTGAAAATACTTTGTAATACCTCTTTTAGTGGAACCTCTTCATCATAAGTATAAATTGCAATATCACCTAAGGAACTCACACTGTTCAAGGCATTTACCGGAAAACGTTTCTTGTCTACCAACGACTCGACGATAATACTTTTTTTACTTTGAGATATTATTTTGTAAAGTCCCGGCTTACCTGAGATGGATAATATTTTTTCTAAATTCATTATTTGCTTTATTTTTTATTTAATGGAAATTTCATTCTATAGGCTACATCAATGTTTCCTTTTGAAATGTTCGCCAATTTCTTTTTTAATAATCGCTTTTTTAATGTTGACAATTTATCTGTAAACAAGACACCTTCTATATGATCATATTCATGTTGAAAAATTCTTGCAGCCAGACCGTTCAGGGTATTTTTATGTATTTGAAAGTTCTCATCCATATATTCAATGTCTATCTGTTCTTCCCGGAAAATATCCTCATTAATATTGGGAATACTCAAACATCCCTCACTAAAAGCCCATTCACCACCATCTTCTTCAATGATCTTTGGATTAATAAATACCCCTTTAAAATCTTTCAAAAATGCTCTTTCATCCTCTTCTAATTCTTCATTTTCTTCAAATGGTGAGGCATCAATAATAAAAAGGCGGATACTCTTTCCTACTTGCGGAGCAGCCAAACCAACACCTTTTGCATTGTGCATGGTATCGGTCATATTCTCTATGAGTTCTTCTAAATTAGGGTAATCCTTGTCTATGTCTTTTCCAATTTTTCTAAGTACAGGATCGCCGTAGGCAACTATAGGTAAAATCATTAATTTTATTTTTTGTTATAAAGATAGCTCTGTAATATTATAGTAGCACTAATTTCATCGATCAAAGCTTTATTTTGTCTTTGTTTTTTTTTTAAGCCGCTATCGATCATTGTTTGAAATGCCATTTTTGAAGTAAATCGTTCATCAATTCTTTTCACAGGGATCTCAGGAAATTTTAGTTTCAATTTTTTAATAAATGGCCTTATATATTTTTCTACTTCTGAGGCCGAATAGTTCATTTGCCTTGGTTCTCCAATCAAGAATAATTCTACTTTTTCACTTCGTAAATAATTTTCTAAGAAATTAAAAATTTCTTTTGTAGGAATTGTTGTCAACCCTGAAGCGA
The DNA here is from genome assembly GCA_030625995.1 of Flavobacteriaceae bacterium. Taxonomy (GTDB): domain Bacteria; phylum Bacteroidota; class Bacteroidia; order Flavobacteriales; family Flavobacteriaceae; genus Lutimonas. The sequence continues at coordinate 5,844 of DAOUPU010000022.1, read as the reverse complement.
TAATTTGCAGATCGTCTGTAACTGCTATTCCAACTCTTTTTATTCCAAAATCTAAAGCGAGAATTTGTGCCATCTAATTTTAAATTTTTGCAAATTTACTTAAATTCTTCCTTTAACCCACTTTATGCATTGGAAAATCTATTCCGTTTCTAAACAGCTTCAAATCAGAAACTTCGTTGAGTCTTTTGATTTAACCATAGCGATGCTATGCTAAAACCAATAAAACTCCCCGATTTATTGCTGTTTAGATACTCATTACAATGTTCCAATGCATAAAACGGGTTTAAAAAGAATGATTGTTATATTCTCTTAATTACTGTGGTATTTTTTATATTTACCTTTTAAATTTGAAAGATGAACGAATTACAGAAAATTATAGAAAAAGCCTGGGATAGTAGAGAATTATTAAAAGAACCAACAGTTCAAGAGTCCATAAGAAAAGTTATAAATCTGTTGGACGAGGGAGCAGTGCGTGTTGCTGAACCGACGGAGGATGGATGGAAGGTAAATGAATGGATCAAGAAAGCTGTTGTGTTATATTTTCCAATACAAAAAATGGAAACGCTGGAGGCCGGAATTTTTGAATACCACGACAAGATTCCTTTAAAAAAGGGGTATAAAGAAAAGGGGATCAGAGTTGTGCCTCATGCCGTTGCACGTCATGGAGCGTATATCTCTCCCGGTACCATCTTAATGCCAAGTTACGTAAATATAGGAGCTTATGTTGATGAAGGAACTATGGTAGATACCTGGGCAACTGTTGGCAGTTGTGCTCAAATAGGAAAAAATGTTCACCTGAGTGGAGGTGTTGGAATAGGGGGTGTATTAGAACCTTTACAAGCGGCACCGGTAATTATTGAGGATAACGTTTTCGTTGGTTCAAGATGTATCGTTGTTGAAGGAGTAAAAGTTGAAAAGGAAGCCGTTTTGGGAGCCAATGTTGTGTTGACCATGAGTACAAAGATTATTGATGTAACAGGTGATGATCCGGTCATTACTAAAGGTGTTGTCCCTGCCCGTTCTGTTGTTATTCCGGGAAGTTATACCAAGGAATTTAAAGCAGGGAAATTCAATGTTCCCTGTGCACTCATTATCGGTAAACGTAAGGAGAGTACCAATAAGAAAACATCTTTAAATGATGCACTTCGCGAAAATGAAGTAGCTGTTTAATAATTTATTTATTACGTCTAAATAATTATCCCAATGGTAAAGATAACTGCAATAATTCCAACTTTTAATGAGGCGCACAATATTGAAGCCGCTATAAAATCGGTTGATTTTGCCGATGAAATAATGATCGTTGATTCTTTCAGTACAGATAACACGGTAGAGTTAGCAAAAAAGTATACTGATTTTATTATTCAACGGGATTATGAATATTCTGCATCTCAAAAAAATTGGGCCATACCACAGGCAACTCATGAATGGATTTTTTTGCTTGACGCCGATGAACGGGTAACACCAGAATTAAAATCGGAAATTTTATCCTTATTAAAAAAACCTTCTCTCACAGATTTTGACGGATATTGGATTCGCAGAAAAAATGACTTTATGGGTACACATCCTCGTTATGGAGGGTGGAATGATAAAGTAATTCGATTATTTAGAAAAAGTGTTTGTAAATATGAAGATAAGCACGTACATGCAGAAATTATTAATAATGGAAGAATGGGGTTTTTAAAATCCAAATTATACCATAATACTTATATTTCTATTGACCATCACCTTGCAAAGTTGGATAGATATGCATGGTGGCAGGCAACATATTTTGATAAAAAAACTGGAGTATTAACGCCTTACCATTTCATAATTAAACCTTCTTGGAGGTTTTTTAAACACTACATAGTGCAAGGTGGATTTCTAGATGGTTTTGTTGGCCTGGTAGTAGCATATAACCAATCTTATTCTGTTTTTATGCGATATGTCAAGATATGGTTATTGAGACGAGGATTGAAATAATTTAAATATGTATTTTAGGCAGTCAGAGAAATTTTTTTAAGAGAGATGAGTTCAACTGAAATATCAAATGCTATAGAAGCTTTGTCAAGGGAAAAAACCATTCTTTATCCTACAGATACTGTTTGGGGAATTGGATGTGATGCTACTAATGAAAATGCAGTCTCTAAAATATTTAAAATTAAGAAAAGAGAAAATAGCAAGAGCCTGGTGGTGTTAGTGGATGGTATTGATATGTTACGAAACTATATCGAAGAAGTCCCGGAGAAATTGATCACCGTCTTATCAGTGGCCACAAAACCAACAACAATTATATATAAAAATCCTAAAAATTTAGCTCAAAATGTAATTGCTGATGATAATACAGTTGCGATTAGAATTGTGCACGATGATTTTTGCGAAAGGTTGATAAAACAGTTTAACAGGCCAATTGTTTCCACATCGGCCAATATTAGCGGCGAAGAGACTCCAAAAAGGTTTAGTGAAATTAGTAAGCCAATTTTGGATAGCGTAGATTATATAGTAAATTTAGCAAAAGATGAAATATATTTGAAATCATCCACAATCATTCGGATCAGTGAGGATAATACGATTAAAATAATTAGAAAATAAATACCAGTGATTGTCGAATTAGGTAAAGAATATTTCATTTAAAAATTGTTGATTTTAAATACTTAAAAAGTTGTTTGAAATGTTAAAAACAGAGGTTAAGAATTTGAAGAAAATCGAATTTATATAAAAAATAGATATGTATCAGTTTTATATAATAACAAGATTTAATCTACGTAGATCGGATTGGAAAACAACCAAAAATGGCAATAAAGTATTATCTGATTCCTGGTTGAAAGAACGGTTTGATTTATTTGACAATTACTGTTTCCCCTCCGTTAAGAATCAATCGAATCAGGATTTTAAATGGTTGGTGTTCTTTGATAGTGACACGCCAGAAATCTATAAGAAGAAAGTAGAGGAATATTCTTTATCGTTTAATAATTTCCATCCTTTTTTTATTGATGGGATGGATTGTTTTTTGCCATCAATTAAGGAGAAAATAAATTTATTGGATTCGAAAAAATACATTATTACATCTAGATTAGATAATGATGACTGTTTGCATACGGACTATGTTAAGGTTGTTCAAAGCTATTTTAACTACCAAGAATATCTTGCAATTGATGTGATAGATGGTTATTGCATGCAAATTGGCACAAAAGTTAAATTAGGTAGAAAGAGACAATTGTATAATCCATTTATAACTCTTATCGAGAAAAAGGATAATTGTAAAACTGTATGGTATAGAGGTCATACATACTGGAAATATGAAAAAAACATATACAGAGTTAAAAATAAACGATTGTGGCTTGCAATAATACATGAAAAAAATTATTCAAATGAATTTGATGGCTATGGTGAGGTTAATTTCAATATATTGAAGAAGTTTAATGTTAAACAATCAAAAATTATTGAGCTTAAATCAAAATTTGAAAATTTTAATTTAAGACGTTTTCAAAATTTTAAGAACCAGTGGAAAATTAATACTTCATATTATGGTAAAGATTTTAAAACTGTACTGGGAATATATAAGATTAAAGAACTTTTTGCCAAGAATAAATATGACTAGTATTCTTATAAAATAAATGATCATACCATAGAAATTACAAGAGAATAAATGTATGCAACATTCGTATAAAGAAGCCATATCTGATGAAATTTTTAGATATATTTCTAAAGCCTCCGAAGAGTTAAAGATCAAAAGTTTTGTTATTGGAGGTTTTGTCAGAGATTATCTGTTACAACGGGAACATGACATTGATATAGATGTAGTTACCGTAGGCAGTGGTATTGATCTGGCACAAAAAGTAGCGTCCATATTGCCTGGCAGGCCTAAAGTTCAGATCTTTAAAACCTATGGTACTGCCATGCTGCGTTATAAGAATATTGAAGTGGAATTTGTTGGGGCCAGGAAAGAATCTTATACCGAAGAAAGCAGAAACCCCAAAGTGATTTCCGGAACATTAGAAGACGATCAGAAACGAAGAGACTTCACCATCAATGCAATGGCAATAAGTTTAAATACTGATGATTACGGAGTGTTGCTTGATCCTTTCCATGGTATACGGGATCTGCAAAATAAAATTATACGAACTCCATTGGATCCTGATATTACTTATTCCGATGATCCGTTACGAATGATGCGTGCCATACGATTTGCGAGTCAATTGAATTTTATTATTGAGAGTGAGTCACTTGATGCAATTAAACGAAATTCCGGTAGAATCAAAATTATTACCAAGGAAAGAATTGTAGTTGAATTGAATAAGATCTTACTTAGCGAAAAACCCTCTGTAGGATTTAAATTACTATACGATACGGATCTTCTGCCATATATTCTTCCTGAGCTTACAGAACTGCAGGGAGTGGAACGAATTAAAGGCCAAAAACATAAGGATAATTTTTACCACACCTTGCAAGTTGTAGATAATATTTCAAAGCAGACTAATAATTTGTGGTTAAGATGGGCGGCTTTACTACATGATGTCGGCAAGGCGGTTACTAAGAAATTTGACAAGAAAGTTGGCTGGACTTTTCACGGACATGAATACGTAGGATCAAAAATGGTTAAAAAGATATTTATACGATTGAAAATGCCGTTAAATGAAAAAATGAAATATGTGCAGAAAATCGTTATGATGAGTTCAAGACCTGTAATATTGGCCGAGAATGTTACGGATTCAGCAGTGAGGCGGTTGATATTTGATGCAGGAGAAGACATAGACGATCTTATGACACATTGTGAAGCCGATATAACAACAAAAAACATTAAAAAAGAAAAGCAATATCTCAATAACTTTAAAATTGTTCGCAGCAAAATAAAAGAGGTAGAAGAGCGTGACAGAATTAGAAATTTTCAACCTCCGATAAGTGGGGAAGTAATTATGGAAACTTTTAATTTAAAACCATGCCGTGAAATAGGTATTATAAAAGATAGCATTAAAGAAGCTATTTTAGATGGGAAAATTGCCAATAATTATGAGGAAGCATACAATTATATGCTAAAAAAGGCTAAAAAATTAGGCCTGGAAAAAGCTTTATGATTCGTCCAGTATTTTTCTTGAAATAACTATTTTTTGAATTTCAGATGTACCCTCACCAATTGTACAAAGTTTAGCATCCCTATAGAATTTTTCCACTGGAAAATCTTTTGTATAACCATATCCTCCATGTATTTGAAGTGCCTCATTGGCAACTCTGACACTAACTTCCGAGGCATACATTTTTGCCATGGCTCCAATTTTTGTAAGATCTTTATTGTTATTTTTTAAATAGGCTGCTTTATGCAATAATAATTCCGATGCTTCAATTTCAGTGAACATATCTGCAAGCTTAAAGGAGATCGCTTGAAAGGCACTAATTGGTCTTCCAAACTGTTCTCTTTCTTTGGAGTATTTAAGAGCGGCTTCATAGGCCCCTTTGGAAATTCCTAAGGCCAGGGCGCCGATCGATATTCTACCACCATCCAATACTTTTAAGGCTTGAATAAATCCTTCACCTTCTTTTCCGATCAAATTGTCCTTATGAACTCTGCAATTATTAAAAATTTGTTCAGCGGTCTCCGAGGCCCGCATCCCCATTTTATTCTCTTTTTTACCGGAAGTAAAGCCCTCAGTACCTTTTTTAATGCCAAATGCACTCATTCCTCTGGAATCACCTTTTTTACCGGTTCTCACAATAACAACTGATATATCTCCACTAATACCGTGTGTAATAAAATTCTTTGCTCCGTTCAGCACATAATAATCTCCATCCTTAACGGCGGTTGTAGACATGCCTCCTGCATCACTGCCCGTATTGTGTTCTGTTAAACCCCAGGCGCCGATCCATTCACCG
>DAOUPU010000033.1 GCA_030625995.1 Flavobacteriaceae bacterium | reverse complement strand
CAGGTGTTTATCGGCTGCAGTGTATTTAATATCTTTAATATGATATTGGCCATCAGGAGTATTTGCCTCTCCAAAAACAAATTTATCCACAGCAACCAAACCGCTATTGCTTGTCATCAAGGAATGTTTAATTTTGTGAAGCTCATTTTTATGGCAAGTACCACAGGTAGCATCTGCATCGCTTAGGTTACCCGGAATCAGAACCATATTTTTATGAGATTCCTCTTTGGTCTCTGCATTCGGATTACCCAAATGGCAACTTACGCAACCTATCAATTTAGGATTATGATATTCTGAAAATCCGGTATTTTGTATATGGCAATTTTGACAAGTCTCCCTTTCTACATTTAATGTAGAATACTCCTGGGTCTCCATCGATTTATCCGTACTAAAAATATCTAATCTTAAAAGAATTAAAATTAAAATTACTGCACTTAACAGAATAAAAAGTAAACCTTCCTTTTTAAATATTTTTCTTAAGAAATTCATTTAATTAAATTATCAATGGTCAATACAAATCTACAATTATTTATATTTCTACTAAATGCTAAATATCGAAATTAATATCAATATTTATTGAGGTTAACGCGCAATTATCTATCTATAAGTTTCTCTGAATGTGACCTAAGTAACATGGTTAATGATTGTTACATGACATATATCATCTAAAAAAATTTTGCTTTCCTCTAATTTTACACTTGGATTTGATAAGAGCAGCATGTGTAGACCTGTTGATCATTGTCAAGCTTAAAACTAAGAAAATATGAATAATTCCAGGAGATCATTTATTAAAATCTCTGCCCTTGGTGCAAGTGGTATAGCACTTTCTGCAACGGCATTTGGCTCTGTAGGAGCTAATGCCTTAACAGAAAATAATTTGCTTGCCAAAAGTGCCAAAAATCTAAGAAGAACTGCTACTTATTGTGAAGTTTGCTTTTGGAAATGCGCTGCATGGGCTTATACAGATGAAGATAATAATATTCAAAAAATTATCGGTAATGAAATAGATCCGCATTGTTATGGTCGTCTCTGCCCAAGAGGTACAGGTGGTGTAGGAATGTATTCTGATACCGATCGTTTAAAAACGCCATTGATCAGAACAAAGATAGATGGTATAGATACCTTCAGAGAAGCTAGCTGGGAAGAAGCCTTAACATTGGTTGCATCTAAAATGCAGGGTATCAAAGATAAATATGGTCCTGAAAGCATGGCCTTACTGAAACACGGTTCCCCCGGAAGTCATTTGGAGCATCTTTTTAAAGCTTATGGCTCAGACACCGTTGCAGAACCTGCTTATGCGCAATGTAGAGGGCCTAGAGAAACCGGATTTGCATTAACTTTTGGAGCTTGGATAGGTTCACCTGAACCTACAGATATTAGAGACACCAAATGTTTGGTATTAATTGGTGCCCATATTGGTGAGAACATGCATAATTCACAAGTGCAGGAAATGTCAGACGCCATTGACAATGGTGCCACAATCATAACTGTTGACCCTAGATTTTCAACAGCTGCGAGTAAATCGCAACACTGGTTACCAATTAAACCATCGACGGATATTGCTCTATTGCTTTCATGGATGCATGTTCTGATCTATGAAGATATTTACAATAAAGAATATGTTAAACAATATGGTTTTGGTTTTGAGGAATTAAAAGAACATGTTAAAGATTTTACTCCTGAATGGGCTTATGGAATTACTACGATCAAACCAAATGATATTCGTAAAACAGCCAGAGCTATGGCTGCAGCTGCCCCTTCAACAATTGTTCATCCGGGAAGACATGTGACATGGTACGGCGATGATTCACAAAGAGAAAGAGCAATTGCAATATTAAATGGTCTACTCGGGTCGTGGGGATCTCGTGGAGGTTTTTACTTTAAAGAAAAAATCAAAGTACCTAAGTTTCCTCATCCTCCTTATCCGCATCCAAAATGGGGATGGGAAGAAATTGGTGAAAAATATCCATTTGCAGAAATGGGTATCACAAGTGAAGTGATAAAAGCATCTATACCCGGTAATAATGATAAACATCCTATTAAAGGATGGTTTGTTGCAGGAACTAATTTAGTAAATACGGTACCACAGAGGAAAATGATTGAAGAGGCTATGGAGGCCGTGGAATTTATTGTGGTCATGGATACTATGCCAATGGAAATTACAGGTTATGCAGATGTGGTTTTACCTGAATGTACTTATTTGGAACGCTATGATGGAATTAGATCTGCCACAAATAGAGAACCTTCTATAGCTTTACGTATGCCGGCAGTTGAACCAAAATACGATTCAAAACCTGCCTGGTGGATGACCAAACAAATAGGTGAAAAATTAGGTTTGCACGAATACTTTCAATACGATGACTTCAAAGACGTAATTTCCTGGCAATTAGATCAGATGGGTACTTCTTTAGAAGAAATGGAAAAAGTTGGAGTCAAAAAATTCAAACGCAAATCAGGTCCGATGTTCCTGGAAAAGGGCCAGCCTTATGAATTCCCAACGAATAGTGGTAAAATTGAATTTTACTCTTCTGAATTGGCTTCCTTAGGTTTCGATCCTATGCCAGTGTACACTTCTCATGATCATCCTGAGCAAGGTTATTACAGACTTAATTACGGGCGTTCTCCTATGCATACTTTTAGTCGAACAGCCAACAATCCTAATTTAAATGACCTGATGGATGAAAATAAGCTTTGGGTTAACCCCAAGGTAGCGAGAATTGAAGACCTTAGAAATAATCAAGAGGTTTGGTTGGAAAATCAAGATGGTGTCCTATCATCTTTCCCAATTAAAGTAAGAGTAACTGAACGCATCCGATGGGATTCTGTTTATATGTATCACGGCTTTGGTCATAATAATAAAAAATTATCCAGAGCATTTGGTAAAGGCGCCAGTGATACGGAATTAATAACAAAAGTTACTATTGATCCCCTGATGGGAGGTACCGGAATGAGAGGTAACTTTGTTAAGATCATAACTGAAAACCCACATAAAGAAACAGAAGTATGAGATATGCAATGGTAATAGACACATTAAAATGTGTTGGATGTAGCGACTGCGTCGTTGCGTGTCAAACAGAAAATAATGTTCCTGTAGGCTACTGCAGAGACTGGGTTACTGAATCCGTTAGCGGTTCTTACCCAACGATAGAATTAGAGTTGAAATCTGAACGATGTAATCACTGTGATAATGCTCCATGTGTAAGATGCTGTCCTACCGGTGCAAGTCATGTAGCAGAAGGTGGAATTATATTAGTTACTGCAGATGAATGTATTGGCTGTGGTGCATGTATCGTATCCTGTCCTTATGATGCACGATACCAACATCCTGAAGGTTATGTTGATAAATGTACTTTTTGCCATCATCGATTAGAAAAAGGTCAACTCCCAGCTTGTGTATCTGTTTGCCCTACAAAATGTATGTATTTTGGCGACCTCGATGACCCAACCAGTGAAGTATCTGAACTTTTAAAATCAAGAAAACATAAAGTATTAGCCCCTGAAGCAGGGACTAAACCTAACGTATATTATTTAACCTAATAAATAACCATCATGCAAGAAGAAATTTTTATTAGTGGGAGAAATATTCCAAACATAGACCCAAGTTTAGCTGTTTGGCATTTTCCCATATCATTATATCTATTTTTAGGGGGTATGGCCGCAGGCATAATATTTTTTGCCTCCCTTTTTACTATATTAAAAAAAGAAAAAGAGGTTCCTACCACTGTTAAAGGAGGTATGATTGTAGCGGTCATAGCGATAATTATTGGTTTAATAGCTTTAATGTATGATCTAACACATCTCCCTTATGTATGGCAGCTTTATATGACGGTAAGAATTGAATCTCCGATGTCATGGGGTGCATGGGTTTTATTAATTATAACTATTTTATCCTTTCTTTGGGTCTTTAGCTATTCTACGGAAATGTTTCCAAAATGGGATTGGAAATTTGATTTTTTAAAAAAATTTCAAACTTATTTGATAGAGAACAGAAGAACATTGGCAATGATCCTGTTACCGTTATCAGTTATTTTAGGAGTATATACTGGTATCTTGCTTTCCGCTTTTAATGCCCGACCATTATGGAATACTTCCATTTTAGGACCGTTATTTTTAGCTTCAGGATTATCAACCGGTGCGGCAGCTATAATATTATTTTCAAAAAATCACATCGAAAGAAGGCTTTTTAGCAAAATAGATATTGCTCTTATCGGCCTTGAACTAGCCTTGATCATTCACCTGCTGATGAGTATGTACGCGGGATCTGCTGTACAATTAGAAGCACTGGATCTACTTGTAGGTGGTGAGTTTACTGTAATGTTTTTTGTATTCGTAGTTATTCTGGGCTTGATATTTCCTGCACTGTTAGAAGGAGTCGAATTAATGGGCTACAAAGTTCCCGTAATCGTACCCGCTTTACTAATTTTAATGGGAGGATTGATCTTTAGAATGGTTATGGTCGAAGCAGGTCAAATAACCAGGTTTCTATATTAAAAAAAATAAAATGGAAAATAAAAAACAAACAAACAGACATGTTTATTGGAATCCTTATTTTGGAGGGTTTTTGTTGGGATTATTAATAATAGCTACTTTTTATATTACAGGGAGAGGACTTGGTGCCAGTGGTGCTTTAAAAAGTGGTGTTGTGACGGTGGTACATACGATTGCTCCTACTCATGCTGAAAATAATATGTACTATTCCAAATTTATAAAAGAAGGAGAGTCTCCAATGAACAACTGGCTGGTTTTTGAAGCTCTTGGCGTTCTGTTAGGTGCATTTTTATCAGGAGCATTAACGGGTAGATTAAAACTAAAAGTGCAACATTCTCCTAAAATTACTAGTAGAAGGAGACTAATATTCGCTTTAACAGGCGGTGTCTTATTCGGTCTAGGTGCGCAAATAGCTAGAGGATGTACGAGTGGCGCTGCCCTTAGCGGAATGGCGGTTTTAGCAACGGCTGGTTTTATTACAATGCTTGCCATATTTGGCACTGGATACGCAGTTGCTTATTTCTTTAGAAAAAATTGGATTTAATTAAATAAAAAAAAATAAAATTATGGGACCTTTAATTCCAAATGGTTTAATTCCGATAGAATGGAACTACGTTATAGCAATTTTAATTGGAATTGCTTTTGGGTATATAATGGAAGCAACGGGCTTTTCTTCATCCAGAAAATTAGCAGGTGTTTTTTATGGATATGATTTTGCTGTATTAAAAGTGTTCTTCACTTCAGCAGTTGTATCAGTAATAGGCTTATACTATATGGATTATTTAAATTTCGTCGATATTTCGCAACTTTATGTGCAACCTACTTATCTGTGGGCGGCAGTTATTGGCGGAATGATCATGGGAGTTGGATTTTTAGCCGGAGGATTCTGCCCGGGTACAAGTATATGTGCTGTGGCTATTGGCAAAATAGATGGTATGGTATTTACAGCAGGATTGATGATAGGAATATTTATTTTTTCTGAATCCTTTGATGTCCTGGAACCATTTTTTGAAAGTTCTAATCTGGGACATATGACATTAGCTGATTCTTTAGGTATGTCTCCTCATTGGATAATTCTCATCATAACAGTTGTGGCCCTTGTTGCCTTTGCATTTTCTGATTGGGTAAGAAGTAAGGTTAAAAAAGTTTTCTATTAAATAATTGAAATTATGTCAAAACGTTATAAATCAAAAAAGTTTCTCGTAAAAACGAGATATGTAATATTAGCTACTATTCTTTTTCTTCTGGCATTAGGTTTGCTTTTATTACCAAAATACAACAAAAATGAAGGAATAAACCCTGAATTATTTGTTTTAAACGCTATTAGTACAGAAAGATATATCAGTACGGATGTATTGGCTGACCGAATAATAAATCAAGATCCAACTCTCTTGCTCATCGATACCAGACCGGAGAATGAGTTTAATGAATTTTCATTACCAAATGCCGTCAACATTCAATTAAAAGATTTTTTTGATGAAGAATTGAATAGTTATTTAGATCAGGATGTATATGATGTTATCTTATTTTCAAATGATAATTTTTACGCCAATGAAGCCTGGATGTTAGGTAACAGATTGGGTTATAAGAATCTTTTTGTTTTAGAAGGAGGACTGAATGAATGGTTCAATACAATTATTGATCCTAAATATCCCGATGAGACCATGCCAAGGGAAGCTTTTGAATTGTATTCTTTCAGAAAAGCAGCCGGAATGTATTTTGGTGTGGGTACAACTAAAACCAAAGCTGAAGAGAAACCAAAACCAAAAAAGAAAGTTATCACCGCACCTAAAAAGAAAAAAAGGGTGCCAGAAGGTGGATGTTAAAATTACTAAAGCATATTAGAACTTGTCATATAATTAATATAGATCATGAAAGAATTAGAAAGAACTAAACGAATTTCAATATCCGCAGTTTTATTTTTACTTGTCATTTTAATTGGCTTTTTGACCTTTAAAAGACCCGAATATGTTTTTGAAAAAAATACTGCCAGTACTCTGGAAAAAATCATCAAAAAGGATTACATACTCTCTCTTAATGATCTGGATACATTAGATTCTTCACAGTATGCTATAATTGATATTCGATCCAATTATGAATATGCTAAGGGCCACATACAGGATGCGGTTAATATAACTTCACATGATATTTTTACCAGTAGCAATATGGAATTTCTAGATTATTTAAAAGCAAATGGTCAATCGATCATTATATATGGAAAAGATCCGGACAATGCAAATACAGGGTGGATGTTACTTTATCAGTTAGGATATGACAATGTTAAAATACTCTGTATTCAAACAGATTATATTGATGAAACTTTTCAAATCAAAAATGCTCCCTTAGAAAGGCCCAATATGAATTTTGCACAAGTAATGGAATCTGCTAAAAGTGATAAATCAGAGAGTCCAATAAAAGAGAAACCAAAAAAGAAAGTGGTTCCTGTACAAAAAAAGAAAAAAAGGATGCCAGAAGGAGGTTGCTAAAGAAAAAGGTTTCTAAACCATTACAAGTGTATTTGGTATTCCAGTAAATAACTAACAAAAGAACATGACACTATGGAAAATAGAACCAAAACCAAACAAGATAAGTTTCACAAATGTTTTGGACCAGTTTTTGAAAAAGAACTATATGATGAAATTTTAGAAATTGGCATCTACAATGACATTAACAAAGGAGATTTACTAATAGATATTGGCGATAAACTCACATATATTCCCCTTATTCTACAAGGTGCGGTAAAAATAATTAGAGAAGATCACGATGGAGAAGAAATTTTACTTTACTTTTTAGAACGTGGTGATACCTGTGCAATTTCTTTTGTAAGCTGCATCAATTTAAAGAAAAGTATCTTTCGTGGAATTGCAGAAAGGCATACGGAATATATCATGATTCCAATTACAAAAATTGAAGAATGGATGGTGAAATATAAATCGTTCCGCAGATTTATTATCGATAGCTATCATAACAGACTTATCGAAATGGCAGAGACAATTGAAAGCCTAACTTTTATGAAATTAGATGAAAGACTTGTAAAATATCTTGAGGCCAAGGTTAAAATAATGCGAAGCAAAAACCTGCAAATTTCACATCAAGAAATTGCTACTGATCTCCATACTTCAAGAGTTGTGATTTCAAGGCTGTTAAAAACGCTTGAAAAACTACATAAAATAGAATTAGGGCGTCAAAAAATTCAAGTGACAAATTTGTAAAATACGCCGAATTTTCACTTTTTTTTCTCAAAAAATAATACTCTTATTTATTGAAAACGCGATTCCGATAAAACATATTCTTCCAATTTAAATACTTATATCAATATTTGATATTTTTTTAACCAGATCAAATTTTACTTAAATTATTTTCTACTGTAATACGCTGTTAGACTGTGTTTTATAATTTATTTTTTTTAAATACCTCAAATAATTTACAAACTTTAGAAATGTTACTTTGGTTACACTTTTATGTAACAAATACGACTCATTATAACCATTATTTATTGTAGTAAACTGACAAAAGTCATAAAAATGGACAGCTGTCTGATATAATTTTATTGCAACAAATTATATTACAAATCATTGAAATTTAAATAATTATATTATGAAAAGGTTACCAATTTACATAATTGCGCTGTTAATTTCTACCTCCGCAATTTTAAGCAGTTTTACAAATTTAAAAGTAGTTTCAAACAACACATTTACACCTCCAACTGAAGTTGAAACTTTATTGAGCTATCTGGAGGAAAATGACACTTATATAAATGCAGATGTACAATTATTGATCCAGGCATCTGAAGTTAAAAAAAATCTTAAAAATCCTAAATATCATTTAATTGATATCAGAAGTTATACCTGGTTTGAGTACGGACATATAAAGGTTGCAAATAATGTTAAATCCGTGGATTTATTAAATTATTTTGAAACAAAAATAAATCCAAGTGATTTTGATAAGATTATTTTGATTTGTTACTCCGGTCAGTCTGCATCCTATTTCGCAAGTTTGTTAAGATTAGCAGGGTATGACAATACCTATAGTATGAAATGGGGAATGAGCTCCTGGAGAGTCGATTTTGCTGAGAATTCCTGGCAGAAAAATACAAAGAACAAATTTGCCGATAAACTGGAAACAAAGGCCAATTCAAAGCCAGATCAGGGAACACTTCCTGTTTTAAAAACTGGCAAAACAGATGCAAAAGAAATTCTAAGAGCCAGATTGGAAAAAGCCTTTGCCACTCCATATAGTGATTATATTGTGAAATCTACGGATGTTTTTGAAAATTTAAGTCAGTACTACGTTGTAAACTATTGGGATAATGACAAGTACAACAATGGTCACATACCCGGAGCCGTACAATATACACCACGCGCTTCCATGTCATCCTCTGCTGATCTGTTAACACTTCCTACAGACAAAAAAATAGTTCTTTACGGATCTACAGGACAAAATACCGCCTATGTGGTTGCCTACCTGAATATACTGGGATATGACATTGGAAACCTGGGTTATGGCGCCAACAGCTTTATGCATAAGATATTAAAAGATAAAAAATGGGACGCCTTTGGCACCAAAGAAATCAACATGTACCCTGTGGAAGAATAATAAATATACATTAAATAATAAATAAACATTAAAATTGAAATCATGAAAAAATTAAAGTTTTTATTAATAGGATTTTTATTAGTACCGGCATTATTCCTTAGCTCCTGCGATCGGGGGGTAGATATAGATCCTGAAAATCCAATAGCTACACCTGCCTTTACATTAATGAAAGATTATATGATTGCAAATGAATTGGATATAGACAATATTATATCCGGTCCGGGTGGTACGGTTAAATTTGTTACCGGTGCACCTGCCGAGGCAGATCTTGCCGCATTTTTAGCTAAATATTATATACTCGATATTAGGAGTGGTGATGCCTTTACAGCCGGCCATATTGAAGGAGCAAAGAATATTGCTTTTAGTGATATTTTGACTGAGGCAGCAAGTGCCAGCAAACAAATTTTAGTAGTGTGCTATACCGGGCAAACAGCTTGTTATGGAGTTTCTCTGTTGCGTTTATACGGTTACGATACTGCTCAGGCTTTAAAATGGGGTATGTCTGGTTGGAATCCGGAAACTGCCGGACCTTGGAATACCAATATAGGCAATATTGCTGAGAACAATACCAATTGGACCTTCTCCAGTCCACCTGCCAATAATGTATACAACGATCCTACCGTACAAAGTATTTCTGCGGATGGAGGAGAAATTTTACAACAAAGAGTAGAAGATGCAGTTGCCAATGGATTTAAAACTGCATCCAATACTGATGTACTGGCATCCCCGGCAAATTATTTTGTGAATAATTATTTTTCTGAGCCTGATTTTATGGGTTTTGGACATATTTCCAATGCTTTTCGTATCAAGGAAGATCTATTGCTTAAAACTGATGGTTATAAAGCATTGGATTCCGATGCATCCGCACAAATGGTTTCCTATTGTTATACCGGACAAACTTCAGCTGTTCTGACGGCCTGGTTACAAGTTCTGGGCTATGATGCTTATAGTATAACATTTGGAGTGAACGGGATGTACCATTCTAGTAGTCAATGGACATCGAACCAATGGGGTGTAGACTCTGTTCCTAAAAATTTACCACTAGTTCGTTAGATAAACTTAAAATAATTTAAAATGAAAAATAAAATATTATTATTATTTGTTCTTGTTTTTATATTTCAAGCAAATAACATGTTTTCTCAGGGTTGTGAAACAGGCGATCCAACCACAGATAACGATTCTCTCAATCCAAAAAAGATAATAATCTTTGGATATATCCAACCGGAATACAACTATACATTTTCTGAACCGGCTGTAAGTACTTTTGCGTTCAGAAGAGCCAGAGTTGGGGTCAGAGGTAAAGTATTTCAAGATTTTTCTTACTACCTTATGCTGGAAGCCAGTCCATTTATTGGGGGTGTGGGTAGTGCTTATTTGATGGATGCCTTTATTGCCTGGGAAAAATATAACTGGGCTAGAATTGCCATTGGATCCTTCAAGCAACCCTTCAGTAGGGAACTTCAAACTGCATGTCACGCCTTAACAACAATTGATAGATCCATCGTGGTAGATCAACTGGTATCCCCTCAAAGGGATTATGGTCTTATGCTTCTGGGCGGGAATAAGTACACAAGATTTACCTATATGGCAGCACTTATGAATGGTAGAGGATTGAATGTTAAGGATAATAATAACAAAAAGGATATTGTAGCGAGAGGAAGCTATAGGATAGCAGATTTCATCTCTATTGGAGCTAGTTTTAGATTTGGCTATCCAAATTATGATGAACCTCCATCGGATGGTTTCGTTACTACCAGAACTACAGTTGGTGGTGATATTTTACTCAGGTTCAATAACTTACATATTCAAGGTGAATATATTTATGACGAAGGAGATTACAATCGTGCAGCTGGTGGAGGCTGTGGTTCTGAACCTATGTTATTGGGTGAAAGAAGAGATGGTGCCTATGGTATGATCTGGTACGATACAAAAATAAATCTGCAACCAGTGTTCAAGTACGAGTATTTTGATCAGGACTTAGATATTAAAGAAATTGGATACACGGAGAGGATGACCATTGGTCTGAATTATTTTTATAATGAGCACGTAAGAATACAATTAAATTATCAGGCGAATATAGAAACCTTTATCAACATTGATAATGACAAATTTTTAGCACAGATTCAATACAAATTTTAAATAGATGTTTCTATTGATTTGAATTTGTTTGTTTAGATGAAACTCCTTAACTTAAGTTAGGGAGTTTTTTTTGATACATATTTACTACCTTTGCATTTATTTTCTAGATACATAAGGGTGGATACACAAGAAGTAATTTTAAGGGAGAAATTAAGCGACTACTATACCAATATTTTTGAAGAAGAATTGATTGATGAAATTGTGAAAGTTGGCTTTATTGAAAAGATCAAAAGTGGTAATCTCATGATCGATATTGGAGAGGATATGACCCATATACCACTGATTTTAAATGGAGTAGTTAAAATTATACGTAAGGAAAAAGATGGCGAAGAACTAGTTCTTTACTTTTTGGAAAGGGGAGATACCTGTGCCATCTCTTTTGTAAATTGCATCAATAGAAAAAAAAGTATTTTTAAAGGTGTTGTTGAAAATGATATGGAGGCTATTTTCTTACCTGTTGAAAAAATTGATGACTGGCTGGTTCGATTTAAGTCATGGCGGTTTTTTATAATTGACAGCTATCATTTCAGATTGATCGAGATGGTGGAGTCTATAGATAGTCTGGCGTTTATGAACATGAACCAAAGAGTGTTTAAGTATCTTACGGATAAAGCCAAGATTAACAGAGATGTTGATCTCACAATTACACATCAGCAAATTGCCGATGATCTTAATACATCCAGAGTAGTAGTTACCAGGCTATTGAAACAATTACATGAAGATGGTAAAATCTATTCCACAAGAAATAAGATTAAAGTATTAGACTTTTAAACTTTCTTTATTTTCATAAATGGACACTATTATTTGATATACTCGTCTGATTAAAAATAATAGTTAAATAAGAGTTGAGACCTGTCAGGTTTTTAAAACCTGACAGGTCTCAGTTTGAAAAATGTATTAATTGTAACAAATTCACAATGAAATCCAATCCTTATATTTTCCTTCTATTCTATTGCTTTACATATTTGACTTGGTCGCAGGCAATCAATAGCTATAGCATTTCCTTTGAAAATGCGGAGCATCATGAAGCATTTATAACGGCGGAATTTACAGAATTAGAAAATGCGATTTTAGAATTGCGAATGAGTAGAACTTCTCCCGGCAGATATGCCTTACATGAATTTGCAAAAAATGTATATGAAGTAAGAGCTTATAACAGCAAGGGGGTTTTATTACCAATCACAAGACCAAATCTACACCAATGGAATATTGCTGATCATGATGGTACTGTTAAAGTAACATATACTTTATTTGCAAACAGAGGTGACGGAACCTATTCACAGGTAGATCTAAGCCATGCACATTTAAATATTCCGGCGACTTTTATCTACGCAAAAGGGCTTGAGGAAAGAGAAATTAATATAACTTTTCAACCGAGAAAAGATTTGAATTGGAAAATTGCAACACAATTGGAACATGTTGACAATCATACCTATTCTGCTCCAAATTTGGATTATTTTATGGATAGTCCTGTGGAAATCAGCGATCATTCTATTCGGATTTTTGACATTTCCTCAAATGATATAAATACTCAAATTAAATTCGTACTACATTCAACGGATACCGAGCAACTATTTGATACTTATTTTGAAAAAGTCAAGAAAATTGTAGAACAAGAAAAAATGATCTACGGTGAACTGCCGGTATTTGATTATGGAATCTACACCTTCTTAGCTTGCTATCTTCCAAATGTTTCAGGTGATGGGATGGAACATAGAAACTCAACCATTTTAACCAGTACACTAAGTTTGGCCCAGGGAGGAATGAAGCGAAACATTGGTACAGTTTCCCATGAATTTTTCCATGCATGGAATGTAGAACGTCTACGACCAAAATCATTGGAACCATTTGACTTTGAAGAGACAAATATGTCCGGAGAATTGTGGTTTGCAGAAGGGTTTACTTCTTATTATACCAACTTGGTGTTATGCAGGGCAGGACTTATTAGTCAAAATGAATATATTGGTGGATTGGCTAGCGACCTGAATGCCGTGTGGAATTCACCGGGAAGGAACTTCTTCAATCCTGTTGAAATGAGTTATCAGGCCCCTTTTGTTGATGCGGCGCAATCAATAGATCCTGTTAACAGAGAGAATACTTTTATATCTTATTATACTTATGGTAAAGTGCTGGGATTGGCCTTAGACCTATCTCTAAGAAATTTAAAAGATGACAAAAATTTAGATGGTTATATGAAAATGGTCTGGCAAATCTTTGGAAAAAACGAAAAACCATATAGAATTACTGACCTTCAAGAGGTCTTAAAAAAATATGCCGGAAAAGAATTCAGTGAGGATTTTTTTTCTAAATATATCTATAGCAGCGATATGCCCGACTATAAAACCTTATTTGCAATGGTAGGTGTACGCTATGAACAAAGCGATCTTAAAAATATTTTTTTCGGAGCAGAACTGACCAAGAACAGGAATCAATGGGTTATAGGTTCAAATCCAATTAAAGGAGCATCGGCTTATGATGCCGGTCTAAATATAGGGGATATTATCGTTGCTATTAATGATACACTTCTTCCTAAGAATATGAATAAATCCAAATACTTTGAACAATTCAATCCTAATCAAAAAATTAAGATTATTTATCTTAGAAATAAGGAGCAAAAAGAAACTTATTTAACCTTCACATCGAACAAGTCCTATACCATATCGCTGGAAGAAACAAAGAATAAAAAGATACTTGAGAAAAGAATTTCTTGGCTGGAGGCTCGATACTGATCGGATGACTCCGAGTAATATTCATCGGATGACTTCGAGTCATCCGATGAATAAATTGGTTAACGTAATTGAATTATCTAACACTCGCCGGGTGACTTGAAGTCACCAGGTGAGTAATACTATTTCAACATTTCGATATATTCCATTTCTGAGATGAGTGGAATTTGAAGTGATTCGGCTTTTGTTCGTTTACTTGGCCCCATATTCTCACCAGCTATAATATAACTTGTTTTTTTTGAAATAGAACTCGATACCTTACCACCATTATCTTCAATGGATTTCTTCAATTCATTCCGACTCATTATTGTAAAAACTCCGGAAACCACAAATACTTTTCCCTGCAATTTATTGGTCTGATTCTCTTGCGATTCTGCCGACACCTCTAATTGAACACCATAATTTTTCAAGCGATCTATCAATTGAATATTTCCAAGATCATTAGAAAAGTCCACTATACTTTGGGCAATCCTGTCCCCTATTTCGTCAACATTTGTCAAATCTTCAAAACTTGCATTCATAATTCGATCCATAGACTTATAATGTCTTGCCAGTTTTTTTGCTACGGTTTCTCCTACAAATCTTATACCCAGGGCAAACAAAACTTTTTCAAAAGGGATCTCTTTTGATTTTGCTATCCCGGCAATCATATTTTTTGCCGATTTTTCTGCCATTCTTTCCAGGGGAATAATCTGCTCCTCCCTTAAGTCATACAAATCGGCATAATTAAAAATTAATTTTTCTTTAAATAACAGGTCCACTGTTTCTGCGCCAAGTCCATCAATATCCATGGCTTTCCTACTAATATAGTGTTGAATTCTGCCAGTGATCTGTGTTGGACAACCAAATTCATTAAGACAATAATGCTTGGCATCACCTTCCTTTCTCACTAATAGGGTATTACAATCCGGGCAATGTATAATATATTTAGTGGGAACAGAATGCTTAGGCCTTTTACTCAGATCGACGCCAACAACTTTTGGAATTATTTCCCCTCCTTTTTCAACAAAAACGGTATCTTCAATCCGAATATCAAATTTTTCTATTTGATCTGCATTGTGTAAAGAAGCTCTTTTAACTATAGTTCCCGCTAATAAAACCGGTTCTAGATTTGCCACCGGTGTTATTGCCCCTGTACGTCCAACCTGATAGGTTATTTTGTTTAAAACAGTACTTTCCTGTTCTGCTTTAAACTTATAAGCAATAGCCCAACGCGGTGATTTTGCCGTATAGCCTAATTCATCTTGCTGATGTAAATTATTTACTTTTACTACTACCCCATCCGTTTCATAAGGCAGATCATGCCTGGCCTTATCCCAATGATCAATAAAAGACCTAACTTCCTCTAAATTTTCACAAACCTGTATTGCTTCAGGAACTTTGAACCCTACCTGACGTGCCTTGTTTAAAGATTCAAAATGAGATCCAAATGGCAATCTTTCTGCAACAATATGATACAACAAACAATCCAAAGGTCGTTTAGCTACCTCGGCACTATCTTGTAATTTTAAACTACCGCTTGCTGTGTTTCGTGGGTTTCTGTAGGGATCCTCTCCTGCTTCAACCCTTTCCTCATTCATTTTATTAAATCCATCCAAGGGCAAGATAATTTCTCCTCTAATTTCAAAGGCATCGAAAAATAAATCCGACAAAACCAAGGGTATCGATTTGATGGTTTTAATATTGGTAGTTACATCATCCCCTTGAAATCCATCTCCTCTTGTTACAGCTTTTATTAATTTCCCTTGTTCATAGCTTAAATTAATGGATGCGCCATCATATTTTAATTCGCACGTAAATTCTATTTGGTCTACACCTAATATTTTTTGTACGCGTTTTTCCCAATCCTGCAAGTCTTCTATGGAGTAGGAATTATCCAAAGAATACATTCGGCTCTTGTGAGTAACTGTTTCAAAGCTTTTTGTAACCTCTCCTCCTACTCTCTGTGTTGGTGAATGTGCATCAAAATATTTCGGATTTTCGTCTTCTAATTTTTGCAATTCCGTTAATAGGATATCAAAGTCAAAGTCAGAAATTGTTGCATTATCCAGCACATAATAATTGTAATTGTGTTCCCTTAATTCCTTACGAAGCTGATCAATTTTTTTTCCTATATCTGCACTCATGTGTATTCAAAATTCTTGGTTAAAAATACGGATTAATAATTTACAAGATATAGTATTAACCAGAATTAAAATATTACGAATTCAATTGACAACTGAATAAATGGACTATATTTTTAGTAATTTTAAGGCTTAACTAAACTTCATTCCATGAAAAATATTTTTAATGCCGAAGTAACCCAAGAAATTATAGAAAGGATCAATACCTTAAACCCTGATTCTTTAGCACTTTGGGGAAAGATGAGCGTATCACAAATGCTGGCACACTGTAATGTAACCTATGACATGATATTTGATGGTAAGTACAAAAAAGTATCGGGTCTTAAAAAATTGATAATTAGAACATTTATTAAACCTATCGTTGTGAGCGAGAAACCTTTTAAAAGAAATAGTCCAACATCAGGTTATTTCAGAATGCGTGAGGAAAAAGATTTTGATGCGGAAAAAAAACGACTCTTAGATTATCTGGTTAAAACACAAAAACTCGGTGCGAATTATTTCGACAATAGAGAATCCGTGAGTTTTGGAAAACTTAGCAGTAAAGAATGGAATACCATTTTTTATAAACATCTCAACCATCATCTAAATCAGTTTGGAGTTTAATCTTAAACCTTGAATTCATTTAAACTGACATTTTTTCTATTATAGACTTACAAAACTCTAAGCAAAAAGAAATATTGTTTGTTTTAAGATTAAGATTGTATTATCTTTACAAAACTATATAGTATGTAACATAAGTTACTGAAAATAGTGACTTTAGTCACATAAATATGATTTAAATCACTTTTTAAAAATCATTAATCTTTTAATTTTGCGAAATAAAATCTAACTAAAATAATAATTAAATTATGAGAAAATTATTGATACTCGGTGCAGGTACGGCTGGAACAATGATGTTGAACAAATTGCACAAAGAATTGGATAAAGAAGAATGGGAAATAACCATTGTAGATCAATTCAAAACACATTATTACCAACCTGGTTTTTTATTTATTCCTTTTGGAATTTATAATAAACGAGATGTTACAAAACCTAAATATGACTTTTTCCCTCCGGGAGTAAATGTAATTTTTAGCCCAATTGATAAAATTGTTGGTAAAGAAAATAAAGTACATCTGGAAGGCGGAAAGGTTTTAAACTACGACTTTCTGATCATTGCTACAGGAACTGCAACAAGACCATCAGAAACTCCAGGATTAAAAGATAAATTATGGTATAAGGATATTTTTGATTTCTACACGATAGAAGGAGCTGTTGCATTACACAAAAAATTTAAAGATTGGGAAGGTGGTAAATTAGTAATGTGTATTCCTGAGTTACCCTACAAATGTCCGGTTGCGCCGATAGAATTTGTTTGCCTGGCAGAAGCTTATTTTGCTGAAAGAGGCATGAGAGATAAAGTTGATATTAGTTATGTAACTTTGATGTCCGGAGCATTTACCAAACCAGTTGCCTCCAAAATGTTAGGAGACCTTTTAGAAGAGAAAAATATAAAAGTTGTTCCTGATTTTTATTTGGAACACGTAGATAATGAAAATAAAAAAATTGTTTCGTTCGACGAACAAGAAATTGATTTTGATATTTTGACCATTGTTCCTGTTAATATGGGTAGTGATATGATCGAAAGGAGTGGTTTGGGAGATGACATGAACTATGTTAAAACAGACAAGCACACGTTGCAATCAGAAGCTTTTGAAAATATTTTTGTAATTGGAGAGGCTGCAAACAGACCAACTTCAAAAGCAGGTTCTGTTGCTCATTTTGCTGCGGATATT
>DAOUPU010000250.1 GCA_030625995.1 Flavobacteriaceae bacterium | reverse complement strand
GTTAATTGAGTAAACGCATCGTCAATAATTCTTTGATTCTGTGGGTTCTTCTGCCCCTCAATGAACTTAATTTCTTTTTGAATGGTTGCTAAATAAAAGTTTTGCGTCTCCTCCATTTTTGGAGACAATTCTCCTAACTCCATACGATCTTGAGCATTATTATTTCCAAACCAAATTCCAACAAATAATATTACAGAGGCGGCTATTGCCAACCAATACCAGGAAATATTTTTATTGTTTTTGGAGCCCTTATCCTTCCCCTTTAATTTGGCTTCAAAGCGTTCAAAGTGACCAACATTTGGTTCTGCCAAATCAAAATCGTTTTGTAACTTTTTAAATGTTTTTTCTAAATCGTTCATAACTTACTAATTTACTAATGCGTCAGGTTGTAATAATCTTCTCAATTTATTCTTTGCCCTGGAGATCGTCGTTCTGCAATTTTCATTGCTAATGCTCATGATCAATGCAATTTCTTCATTATCATAGCCTTCTATCAAACTTAAGGTTAAGGCAACACGATAATTATCTTTTAAATGTTCCATGGTCTTTAAAATTTCATTGGCCTTGATCATGGAATAATCTATAGTATCATTTCCTGCCATCGAACCTTCATCTTCTAATGTATTTTCAAGAACTTCAAACTTAACTACTTCAAATCTGCTGTTTTTTTTAATCTGCGTCAAACTCTTATTGATCACTATTCGCTTTAACCATGCTCCAAAAGCTACTTCACCTTTATAAGAATCCAACTTTGTAAACGCATTTAAAAAGGCTTCCTGCATTACATCTTCAGCTTCAAAACTATCTTGCGTGATTCGCAAAGCAGTGTTAAACATTGCCTTATAATAGAGTTTATAGATCTCAAACTGAGCCGACTGCTCATTCCTTCTACAAGCCTCTAATAGCTGATTTATATGTTTATTTTGTTCTTTCAAGATGGTTTTCTATGTTAAAGACAAAGCATTATTCAAACTGTTACACTTTTAAGCCTAATCGGGTTATTATTATAAAAATAACTAAAAGTACAAATTTTTGAGATGTATTAATCCATCAAAATAGTTGGCATAACAATTGAGTAATATTGTATAGCTTGTCATCGTTATAATATATATACTTTTGACAACTAGTTACTTAATAATAAAAGGATAATAGTGGTTCTATTGACACAACTATTATAATGTCAAATTGACTTAAATGAGATATGAGTAAAACAAAATTTTTAAATATTGACAATTTGTCACTTCAAAATATTCTTGATGAGGATTCTGAATTAATTCCATTAATGACTCCTGAAGATGAGGAAGAAATTAAAAACGAAGATGTTCCTGAAATATTACCAATATTACCGTTAAGAAATACGGTATTGTTCCCTGGTGTAGTAATTCCTATCACAGCCGGTAGAGACCAATCCATTAAATTAATCAAAGAGGCAAATAGAGGCAACAAAACCATAGGTGTAGTTGCCCAAAAGAATGAACTTACAGAAAATCCGGGTTTAGATGATCTATATAAAATAGGGACGGTTGCACGAATCTTAAAACTACTAAAAATGCCTGATGGAAATACAATGGTAGTTTTACAGGGAAAGAAGCGTTTTGAGATAGAAAGTTTAGTTCAGAAAGAACCTTATCTTAAGGCTAAGACCAAAGAATTGGTGGAGAAAACTCCTAAGAAGAACCAATCTGAGTTTAGAGCGATCATTGATTCGGTAAGGGATATTTCCCTACGAATTATAAAAGAAAATCCCAATATTCCAAGTGAGGCCTCCTTTGCAATTCAAAATATTCACAGTGATTCGTTCTTAGTTAATTTCGTCTCCTCTAATTTAAATTTAGATATAGCTTCCAAACAGGAGCTTTTAAATATTGATAATTTAAAAAACAGGGCCTTAGAAACATTGAAGAAAATGAATATTGAATTGCAACGTCTGGAACTCAGCAATGATATTCAATCAAAGGTTCGGGAGGATATGGACCAACAACAGCGTGAGTATTATCTTCATCAACAAATGAAGACCATACAAGAGGAGCTTGGAGGAGTTTCGCATGATGAAGAAATAGATGAACTAAAACAAATTGCCAAGACAAAAAAATGGAACGAGGAAATTGCAAAAACTTTTGAAAAAGAGATTGGCAGACTGCAAAGAATGAATCCACAGGTTGCGGAATATTCTGTTCAGCGAAACTATTTGGATCTGTTGGTTGAATTGCCCTGGGATGAATACACAGAAGATATTTTCGATCTAAAAAGAGCCCAAAAAATACTGGACAGAGACCATTACGGCTTAGAGAAAGTTAAAGAAAGGATCATTGAGCACCTGGCTGTATTGAAATTAAAAGGAGACATGAAATCTCCGATAATTTGTTTGTACGGTCCTCCGGGGGTAGGAAAAACTTCTTTAGGAAAATCTGTTGCAGAGTCCTTAGGGAGAAAATATATTAGAATGTCCTTGGGCGGTATGCGTGATGAAGCAGAAATAAGAGGGCATAGAAAAACCTATATTGGCGCCATGCCGGGAAGAATAATTCAAAGTATCAAGAAAGCAGGTTCTTCAAATCCTGTATTTGTATTGGACGAAATAGATAAATTGACATCCTCTCATAGTGGAGATCCTTCATCAGCAATGCTAGAAGTTCTTGATCCTGAGCAAAATACAGAATTTTATGATAATTATTTGGAGGTTGGCTATGACTTGTCCAAAGTATTATTTATTGCTACGGCGAATACTTTAGCAACAATACCCTGGGCCTTGCGTGACAGAATGGAAATTATCAATGTGAGCGGCTATACAATCGAGGAAAAGATTGAAATAGCAAAACGTCATTTGTTACCAAAACAACTGATGGAACACGGTTTAAAAACTTCTCAAATTAAAATAGGGAAAAAACAATTAGAAAAAATTGCAACCGGTTATACCAGAGAGGCCGGTGTAAGAGGATTGGAAAAGAAAATTGCCAAGGTGGTTCGTT
>DAOUPU010000118.1 GCA_030625995.1 Flavobacteriaceae bacterium | reverse complement strand
GAATGGATTGAAGATTATGAAGAAGCAGAGCCCGGACACAGGCATATGTCGCATTTATTCGGATTGCATCCGGGAAATCAAATTACAAAAGATACTCCTGAACTATTTGAGGCAGCTAAAAAAACTATCGAAAAAAGGTTGGCAAATGGTGGTGGTCATACAGGGTGGAGTCGAGCCTGGATAATAAATTTTTATGCAAGGCTCTCGGAAAGTCAAAAGGCATATGAACATATATATTCCTTATTGAAAAAATCCACATATCCTAATTTATTTGATGGTCATCCCCCTTTTCAAATTGATGGTAACTTCGGTGGTACATCCGGCATAGCTGAAATGCTCTTGCAAAGTCATAGCAATTCCATTGAAATTTTACCTGCACTTCCAAGTAGCTGGCAAGATGGTTTCGTAAAAGGGCTGAAAACAAGAGGAAACTTTACAGTTGATGTCTATTGGAGTAAAAACGAGCTGACCAAGCTTTTTATCAAATCTAATTCTGGTGGACCATGTAACATTCATTATAAAAATAAAAAAATACAACTTGATACAAAAGCTGGAAATGATTATCAATTTAACTATGATTTATCAATAATTAAATAATATACAAAAGAAAAATATTCATAAAATTATGAAGATGAATAAATTATACATATTAATATTCTCCTTATTTGTAGCGTGTAGTATTGAGGAAAATGGTCCTACAGGATTAATGGTCGAATTTATTAGAGAACCTGAACAGACTCTGATTCTTGATCGGAATCCTGAATTTAGTTGGGTAGTTCCGATTGAGGCTGAATTTCAAACCGCTTTTCAAATACAGATCGCTTCTTCAAATTCCAGGCTTCAAAAAAATGAACCCGATATTTGGGATAGTAGTAAAATAGCAAATAACAACTCAATAGAAACTACCTGTCCGGGAGATCAACTTTCTGATAATGAAATTTAT
The DNA here is from genome assembly GCA_030625995.1 of Flavobacteriaceae bacterium. Lineage (GTDB taxonomy): Bacteria > Bacteroidota > Bacteroidia > Flavobacteriales > Flavobacteriaceae > Lutimonas. Next base: position 6,487 of record DAOUPU010000118.1, on the reverse strand, counting down.
TACTGGAGAGTCCGAATTTGGGATCAGAAAAATAATTCAACTCCTTTTTCAAAGATCCAATCCTTTAGAACTGGGACGCTCCAAGACTATGCAAGTACGAACAACAAATTTGTTAGCAAATTGATCCAACCGGTTAGAATTATTAAGAACAAGAATAACAATTACTTTATAGATTTTGATAAGGATGCCTTCGGTACTTTGCTTTTTCAAAACATCAATGTAAAATCCAATGACACTATAATTATACATCTCGGAGAAAAGGCTAAAGGAAATAGGCTGGATAGAGATCCCGGAGGTTCGATCCGTTATCAAAAGGTGGTATTAGTTCTGGATCCGGATAAAGAGGACTACGAGATAGAATTACCCGCCAACAAACGAAATACTTCAGGAGCTGCAATAAAACTCCCTGATAGTCTCGGGGTTATAATGCCATTTAGATACTGTGAAATAGAGAACTTCCATGGAGAATTGCATAAAGATAATATTAAACAGAAAACCTTCACTTATTATTTTGATGATAACGAAAGCTATTTCGAAAGTTCGGACAGCATCCTGGATCAGGTTTGGGATTTGAGTAAATACAGCATTAAAGCAACTTCTTTTACAGGGCTCTATGTGGATGGAGACAGAGAAAGAATTCCTTATGAAGCCGATGCTTATATCAACCAATTGGGACATTATTATACTGATCGTGAATATTCTATGGCAAGACTGACCAATGAGTATTTTATAGATCATCCCACATGGCCTACAGAATGGATCCTGCATACGGTTCCAATGTTCTATTTGGATTATATGTTTACAGGAAATTTTGAATCCCTGAAGCAATACTATGATAAGCTTAAACAGAAAACACTACTTAGCCTCTCACGTTCTGACGGTTTAATTTCTTCAAAGAATATTTCTTCAGAGATAATGAAGGAACTTGGTTTTACGGATCCTGATGCGAGATTAAAAGACATAGTAGACTGGCCACCGGGACAAAAAGATACAGGTTGGCAGCTCGCTACTGCAGAAGGGGAAAGAGATGGATATGAAATGGTAGAAATAAACACAGTAGTAAATGCCTTTCATTATAAGAATTTAAAACAAATGGCTGCAATTGCCGGAGTTTTAAATAAAAAGGAAGACTCCTTATTTTTCTTAAAAAAAGCAAGCCAAGTAAAAAATTCGATCAATGAAAAATTATTAGATACCATTCAAGGGATCTATTTGGATGGGGAATCTTCTGCGCATTCCTCCTTACATGCCAATATGTTTCCTTTGGCCTTTGATCTGGTACCCGATGATCATAAAAAATCTGTCATTGAGTTCATTAAATCGCGAGGAATGGCATGTAGTGTATATGGCTCGCAATATTTACTGGAAGGATTATATAAATCCGGTGAAGCTTCCTATGCAATGAGCTTATTAACAGCAACTCACGATCGAAGCTGGTGGAATATGATCCAATCAGGATCTAGCATATCTATGGAGGCATGGGATATTAAATATAAGCCAAATACAGATTGGAATCATGCATGGGGAGCCGTTCCTGCAAATATAATTCCTTCAGGCGTGTGGGGAATTATACCAGTGGAGGCAGGATATTCAAAGTCCAGGATCAAACCTCAATTAGCAGACTTGAAAGCCAGCAAAATTATGGTTCCAACAATTCGCGGAAGTATTAAGGCTGAATTTGAGCAAGTAGAAGGTTCGTATGAATTCCTTATTGACCTGCCCGGAAATATGGACTGTGAATTTATCTATCCCATAGATGAAAATTCAAGTATTTATTTAAAGGATGAAATAATTAATAGTTATAAAGGATCACTAAATTTGTTTCCGGGAAGGAATAAGATCAGCATCAAATCAATTTCGGAATGAATGAAAAGCTAAAATTATTAATACGAATTATACAATTAACAGGAGTTATTTTATTTGTACACTTAAAGATATATGCACAGGGTATAAAGGAGGTAGAACAACGGCCAAATATAATTTTTATCATTACTGATGACCAACGCTGGGATGCATTAAATTATGCCGGTAATGAGCTTATTCATACCCCTAATATGGATAAATTGGCAGAGCAAGGAATTTATTTTGAAAATGCATTCGTGTCCACTCCAATTTGTGCAGCCAGCAGAGCAAGCCTTATGACCGGACTCTATGAACGCAAACATGGTTATACATTTACAAAACCTCCCTTATCAAAAGAACTTATCGATAAAAGCTACTTTAGTTTGTTAAAAAAGGCTGGTTATTACAATGGCTATCTTGGAAAATTTGGTGTAGAATTTGAATCTAAATTAGATACTGCCCTATTTGATGTGTATCGACCCTATACGACTGATTTTTATTATCGTTTAACTGATGGTGGTACAAAACATACTCATTTAACCGAGATAATGAGTGAAAAGGCCGTTGGTTTCATTAAAAACGTGCCTTCCAATAAACCATTTTGTTTGACTGTGAGTTATAATGCTCCTCATGCTGAAGACCGTTCGCCGGATCAATATATTTACTCTCAAAATTCAGATAGTCTTTATAAAGATATTGTTATTCCAAAGCCTGTATTAGGTTCAGAAATATATTTTAACCAACAACCCGAATTTGTTAAAGAAGGTCTTAATCGGGTACGTTGGTATTGGCGGTTTGATACAGAGGGAAAATATCAGGAAATGGTTAAAGGATATTACAGCATGATCAGTGGTATTGACAATTCGATTGGGATAATTCGAACTACTTTAAAGGAAGAGGGACTGGCCGAAAACACCATTATTATATTGATAAGCGATAATGGGTACTTTCTTGGTGAAAGACAATTAGCCGGAAAATGGTTGTTATATGATGTTTCCCTCAGAGTACCTTTGATCATATTTGATCCTCGTTATGATATTCATAAAGATATCAGCACCAATGTATTAAATATTGATATTGCACAAACAATTCTTGAATATTCGGGTATAGAAATACCAGATTCCATGCAAGGTGTTAGTCTTGCAGGATTTACTCAGCAGAAAGAAGATCCGGAAATAAATAGAGCCGCATTTTTATGTGAACATTTATGGGATCGCAATGATATACCTTCTAGTGAAGGAATTCGAACTAAAAATTATAAGTACTTTAGATATAGAGATTACCCCGATCATGAGGAATTATACGACATAAAAAATGACCCTTATGAAAAAGTGAATTTAGCAGATAAAAAGGAGTTTGAAAACAAATTGATAGAACTTAGAAAAAGGTGTGATATAATGATTGAGATGGCAGAATGATTATGTATCATAATCTGCGCGATCAGCGAGAAAGAAAATCAAAACTTATTCTGGATTCACATATAACATCGTATTGTACAAATATTATTGATAATCTATGCGCAAAAGCTTCGCGTTATCTGTGTGAACTAAAAGAAAAATTAATTAAAATAGCATCACAAACAAAAAGTAGCGAATGACCAAAAGACTTAAAATAGGAATTATCGGAATTGGTACCATAGCCGATGTCCATGCACAGGCAATTAAAGCCTCAGTAAATATGGAATTGCTGTCTGCCTTCAGTCGTAATCAGGAAAAGGCAATGCACTTTGCTGAGAAATATAATATCCAGTGTTTTACCGACTGGAATAAATTTATAAATGACCCTGAACTCGATGCGGTTGCTATTTGCACACCAAATGGGACACATCTGGACTATGGCGAAAAAGCAGCCGAAGCAAAAAAACATGTGATCGTAGAAAAACCAATTGAAGTAACTTTGGAGCGTGCTCAAAAACTTATTAAGGTGTGTAAAAAGAACGATGTGAAGCTGGCAATTATTTACCAGAGTCGCTTTATGGATAATATGCAGGAATTAAAAGAACTAATAGATAATAACGGACTAGGTAAATTATTTATGGGGGATGCATACATCAAATGGTATCGTACACAAGCGTATTATGACAGTGGTGCCTGGCGTGGTACGTTGGAGCTTGACGGAGGTGGCGTTCTAATTAATCAAGCAATCCACACGGTTGATCTACTACAATGGTTGATGGGAGATGTGGATACTATTTTTGGGCAAACTGGAACTTTTACGCATAATTTGGAAGGGGAGGATAATGCTGTGGCATCAATTAGATATAAAAATGGTGCAATTGGAGTAATTCAGGCATCTACTTCTGTGCAACCTTCTCAATCTAGAAAAATAGAGATACATGGAGAAAAAGGCTCTGTTCTTATTGATGGCGATGAGGTTAAAATTTCATTGGTTAAAGAAAGTTCAGAAAAGGAGGATTCAATAAAAAAGGAACCCTCAGGAGCCGGTTCTTCAAGTCCCCTGGATGGGTTTTCTTTCGAATCTCACAAAAGGCAGTTTGAAGCCATTGCAGAAGCTATTCAGAAGAACGAAAATCCGCCTGTTTCAGGGGAAGATAGTTTAAAGTCGCTAGCCATTGTTCTAGGAGTTTATAAATCCGCCAGAACAAATACAATAATTCATTTAGAGGGTTAAGCAGATAATGTTTTTAGCAGAGGTTGTAAAATAACCATTTTATTGTTTATTTGATTCATGAGAATTAACGGACTGCTTCGCTTCAATTAGGAATGACTGAATAACATTAAAACCACCTCCCTCGACTTCGTCGAGTACTCCTCCTTGGAAAAGGAGGAGAATTATAGTACATCACTTATAAATTAAATATAGAACAAAATTCCTTCCCTTTTTTTAAGGGAAGGTGGATCCGCCAGTAGCAATAATGATCAGTATGGATTTATATTATGCGGATACGGAAGGGTGAACTCAAACTTAAAAATAACATGCTCCACTGAATAACATCACAAAATGTAATAGTACTCAACACCCAAATGTAGTTAAGATATTTGCTATTAAGCATAGAATTCTGGTAGTATAGAAGAATTATTCTTGTTTAATTTGTAAGGATTTCATTAATACAAAGGTTTTTGTAATATCTCTTTCGTAGTTAAGTTCAAAAGATAATTTATTTTGAAGTACTCTGAAATATTTGATCTCAAGCAAGACTTTGTTAATAATAATGCAATTATATCTCTCAAACAATGAGATTCTACAATAAATTAAAATTGACAAAATGAAGATAAAGCATCTGTTACTTTTCATATTTTTTTTATTGCAATTCCAAATCTCATCGGCACAGGATTCAGATAATTTTACATGGTGGAATCCGGCTAATAGTGAATTCTATGTTGTGGAAGGTCAAGGTTGGCCCGGGAAGGTAGAATCTCCTTATGATAGGTTACCAAAAGAAATGAAAAAAGAAGTTAGAGAGCCTCTTTGGGATTTATCAAAACAAACCGCCGGATTACTGATTCGCTTTAGAAGTGATGCACGGGAGATAAAGGTTAGATATAAGGTAAAAGGAGAATATGCTATGCCACATATGCCAGCAACGGGAGTTAGTGGTGTTGATCTATATGCTAAAAATAGTGATGGTGGGCTCTTATGGAGTAGAGGACAATACTCTTTTAATGACACGATTCAATATCATTTTAAAAATCTAGATGCAAAGGACAAATACCATGATCTCGGCAGGGAATATCAACTTTTTCTGCCTTTATACAATAGCATAGATTGGCTTGAAATAGGGATTCCTAAAAATAGAAGATTTGATCCTTTACCTGTTCGAAAAGAAAAACCCATAGTTGTTTATGGAACTTCAATTGCACAAGGTGCCTGTGCATCAAGACCGGGAATGGCATGGACATCAATTTTGTCAAGAAAAATGGGCAGACCATTAATAAACCTTGCATTTTCAGGTAATGGCAGGTTGGAAAATGAAATGATAGATATAATTGGCACCATAGATGCAAAGATCTATGTATTAGATTGTTTGCCGAATTTAACATTGAATAAGAATAGAACTTCCGAAGAAGTATATCAACGAATAATCACTTCTGTCAAAGGAATAAGAGAGAACAACCAGAGAACGCCAATATTATTGGTTGATCACGCTGGTTATTCTGACGGATCAACAAATAAGGATCGTAACAAAACATATATTGAACTTAATGAATTACAGGCGAAGGCGTTTAATCAATTGAAATCTGAAGGGGTTGAAAATATTTATTTACTTACCAAAGAGGATCTTCATTTAGGTTTAGAAGATTTTGTTGACGGAACGCATCCTTCTGATCTGGGGATGATGAAATATGCATTGGCATATGAAAAGAAAATCAGAATGATTTTAAATGAACCTGTGGGAACAGAAACAACGACTATACCCATCACTCAATCGAGAGAACCACAGAATTATAATTGGGAACAAAGGCATCAGGAATTATTAATTCTAAATAAGAATGATCCTCCAAAGATCTGTTTTATTGGTAATTCTATAACACATTATTGGGGCGGATCTCCAACTGCTCCAATAGTGAGTGGAGCAAAATCATGGAATAAATATTTAGAACCTTTACAGGTTAGAAATTTTGGTTTTGGATGGGACCGCATTGAGAATGTACTTTGGCGAGTTTATCATGATGAATTGGACGGC